>JBKECM010000158.1:0-11734 GCA_047974615.1 Lachnospirales bacterium | reverse complement strand
TTTCAAAATTTCTGCGTCAGCTTCTCCTAGCAGAAACACGCTGTTATGCGTTGTCGAAGCTTTCTTGAACTATTTAAAATTTAAAAGAAAATTAAATCAAGCGAGTTTTTAGAGGTCACCTTTAATTTATAGATAAAATTGTTATACTATTGTCATCACCAAAGTAATAAACCAAGTCTAAAACATCACTAAAATATGTTAAAGGTACATAAACTTTTGCATCTTTAGTTATCGGCACTGTTTCTAAATTTATTAAGCTTCCATTTTTATAATAATTATTACTTTTTAAAGTGGTATCTATAACGCTAGTAAAATCGTCTTTCTTAACATTAATTATACCATCATCGCCATATTCTACAGTATATCCAAAAAAAATAGCACATTCTTCTAAAGGAACCATTCTAAGGCTAAAAGAATCTTGTATAAAATAGTTTTCCTCAGGAACATTTTTATATTTAATAGAATTAGGATTTATTTCTACAGAATATAAGCCTTCATAAACAGGAGTAAGTACTCCACTATCAAAAACAACATTAAGCAAGCCAGTTTCAACATAAAAATCATGATCCTTTTCTATAGTAACATCGTTGTTTGTGTCGCTATCTAAAGAGTTGACATAGCTAGTTAAAATCTTTGTAGAGTTTTTTCCGAGATAACTATTTAAATTTAAAAAATTACCTTTGCTATCAAAAACATAAGTTTCAGCATATATTTTGTTAGTTAAATTTTTTAAAGTATACTCAACAACAATAGAATAAATATCACTTGAAGTGTACACATTATAACTAACAGATACAGATTTAGCATTTGTTTTTTTTACTTCAGTCATTTTTTCGTCATAATCATCAGCGATAGCACCATTGATTTGCTCGTCAAATGTTGTATTAGAAGTAGTAACAACAGGTAAATTACCATTAATTTTTGTATTATTTATAGTTTCATTTATTTTTTTATCAGAAATATTAATAACAAAATCCAAACTTCCAAACTTTTTAACACCTTGTGTAAGAGCACCGTTAAAAGAATCAGCTACAGTCATAGCAAAAACATCAACTTTAAAACATAATACACTAAACAACAAAACAAATATAATTATAAGCTTATTCAAAACAATTCTCCTTTCACAAACATTTGTCTTTATTTTGCCACAAAAAAGTCTAAAATACAATTACAATTATGTTACAAATCAATTTTTCTATTGTTAAATGTTTTTCATTGCATTATAATAAAACTTGTTATATAATAGAAAATACATTTTTATAAAAAAGAAAGAGGTTTATTTAATGAAAAGATTTTTAACATCACTTTTAGTTGTTTCTGCTATTTTTACATTATCATCATGTTCAGATAACACAACTACAGAAAGTACTGAAACTACGGAAGTTACTGAAGCTACAGAAGGTACTGAAACTACAGAAAGTACTGAAACTACAGAAGGTACTGAAGCTACAGAAGGCACTGAAACTACAGAAGATGCTACTACAACTGAAGAAACAACAGATCCATTACCAGCAGATCCTGAAGCTTCTGCAGCTCTTTTAGCTCAATATGACTTTATAGATGCACCTTTTACACAACTTGATCCCCTTGAAGAAGGTGAAACATATGCTGTTCTTGAAACAAATATGGGAGATATAACAGTTAAATTTTTACCAGAAGCAGCACCACTTGCAGTTGAAAACTTTTTAACACTTGCTGAGGAAGGTTACTATGACGGTTTAACATTCCACAGAGTTATAAATGATTTTGTTATACAAGGTGGAGATCCATTAGGAACAGGCTACGGTGGAGAAAGTATATATGAAGGTGGAGTTTTTGAAAACGAAATTTCAAAATCTGCTCGTCACTTCAACGGTGCATTAGCTATGGCAAATTCTGGTGAAGATACAAACGGAAGTCAATTTTACATCGTAGAAGCAGGTGTTTATGAAGACGCTGAATTTGTTTCATATTTAGAGTCTTTAAAAGAAGATTTAAGTCAAGAAATATATAACGATGGTGCTGGTGGAGTTTTATACGCAGAAGATTTCTATAACGAAGAAATTATTGATGGTTATATAGAAAAAGGTGGTTATATGCCACTTGACTTTGGCTACACAGTATTTGGACAAGTTGTAGACGGTATGGATATCGTATCTGCTATAGCAGAAGTTGCTGTAGATGAAAACGATGCTCCTGTTGAATCAGTAATTATTAATAAAATAGCTGTATATAACAACAACTAATAAACAAAAAAGGATTATAACTTCTCATTAAACGAGTTGATATAATCCTTTTTATTATGGTCTATTACGCTTTATCTAAAAATAAAAAAACTCCTAAAAAAGGAGTTGAAGCGCGAAACGAGATTCGAACTCGCGACCCTCGCCTTGGCAAGGCGATGCTCTACCACTGAGCTATTCACGCATAATAAACATTTCTTAAATACAAAATTTATTATACTAAAAAATATGTAAAATGTCAATACCTTTTTTTTATTTTTGTGAATTTTATTTTTTCTTAATAAGCAACATATTTTGATTTAGTACTTGACTAAATTTAAAAATAAGTGTATACTCTTAGAAGTGGCTATTATTAATAGTCGTTAAACTTCTTAAATCGGGAGGTGGAAAATATGTCAGAAGTAAGAGTTAAAGAAAACGAGTCTTTAGATAACGCTCTTAAACGTTTCAAAAGAAGCTGTGCGAAAGCTGGTATTATGGGCGAAGTTCGTAAAAGAGAGCATTATGATAAGCCTAGCGTTAGAAGAAAGAAAAAGTCTGAAGCTGCTAGAAAGCGTAAGTCTTACTAATTTATAGATTGGGTTGATTAAATGTCATTAAAAGAACAACTTTTACAAGATATGAAAGCAGCCTTAAAATCTAAAGATACACTTCGCAAAGACGTTATTCAAGTAGTACGTGCTGGTGTTTTGCAAGTCGAAAAAGACGAAAAAGTTATTCTTGAAGATGAAGGTGTTATAACAGTCATTGGTAAGGAGGTAAAAAAACGTCTTGAAGTTTTACCAGACTATGAAAGAGCTGGACGTGAAGATAAAATCTTAGAAATTAAGACTCAAATATCTATTTTAAGAGAATATTTACCTGAACAGTTATCTGAAGAACAAGTAAGAGAAGCAGTAGCTTCTGTTATTAAAGATTTAGGTGCTACATCTATGAAAGATATGGGTAATGTTATGAAAGAAGCGTCAGCTAAACTTAAAGGTAAAACAGAAGGTAAGCTGATTAACCAGATTGTAAAAGAACTACTATCATAAAAAAAAGACTAAGACTGCTTGTCAGTCTTTTTTTTATATAAACATCACCCTTTAATTTTTAACTAATTAATGATATACTATACACAACAACTTATTTTAAAATTAGCATTATTGCATTTTGCAACTTTGCATATAAAACTTAAAATAACAATACTACAATAAGGAGGTCTCTGTGAAAAATAATAATCATATAATATTAATTTCCTTTGATGCCTTTTCAATAGATAATTGGGAAAAAGCTTGTACTTTACCTAATATAAAATGGCTCCTAGAAAATGGTTCATATACAAACAAACTAAATAGTGTCTACCCTACCCTAACTTATGTTGTACATACAACAATGGTAACAGGTGTGTATCCTAACCGACATAACATCTATCACAATAGTCCCTTTCAACCCTTTGTAAAAGAAAATAATCAAGAATGGTTTTGGTATAAAGAAGCATTAACACAACAAACAATATATGAAGTAGCAAAAGAAAAGGGATTAAAAACAGCCTCAATTATGTGGCCAGTTACAGGTGGTGCAAAGTTTAACTATAACTTACCCGAAGTTCGTGCAATAAATGGTGAAAACCAAGCCTTCAAGATACTTAAAAATGGAACACCTTTTTATATTATAGATATGGAGCTGAAATTTGGAAAGGATAGAGAAAGTTATACCCAACCTCATTTGGACAACTTTAGTACAAATTGCACTTGTGAAGTTATAAAATCAAAGAAACCTAACCTTACAATGGTTCACTTAATCGCCCTAGATGATGCAAAACATAAATATGGTACAAAAAGTGAAAAGATAGATGAAGCTCTTAGACTTGTGGATAATAATATAGGTAAAATTATTGAAAGTACTAAAGAAAATGGACTAATAGATAACACTACATTTATTGTAGTTGGTGATCATGGACAGTTTGATGTACATAAAAAGATACGTCTTAATAAACTTTTAGAGGAAAAAGGTCTTATTTCTGTAAAAAACCAAAGCTACAGAGCGTATATTCAAGGAAATGGAGGCTCTGCTTATTTATATATTAAAGAAGGTGACTTTGAAGCAGAAAAAATAGCAATAGACCTATTAAGAGAAGCTACAATTATGGATATATATGGGATTGAAACTGTATACAGCACTTACGACCTTGAATACTTAAATGTTTATAAAGGTGCTGCATATATGATTGAAGCCAAAAAAGGATATTCTTTTTTAGAAGATTTAGATGGTGAAATTATAGTTGATTTAGATAAGGAAAATAAAGTTTATGCAACTCATGGCTATTCACCCCTTAAAGATGATTATACTTGCAACCTAATTTTCTCAGGTAAAAATATAAAAAAAGGTGTCAATCTACAAGGTGCAGAAATGGTAGATATCGCACCAACAATAGCAAAACTTTTAGATGTGGATTTTCCATATAGCGATGGACGAGTACTTTATGAGATTTTAAAATAATTTATCAAAGTACTTGCATTTAAAGATTTTTTGTGTTACAATTTTGCAAGAAGTACGTTTGGTTATCGCGTCTATATATAGATGAGGAAAGTCCGTGCATCATAGAGTAGAATGCCAGTTAACGACTGGTGATGGCGACATTAAGGATAGTGCAACAGAAATAGACTACCCATTTTTATGGGAAAAGGTGGAAAGGTGAGGTAAGAGCTCACCAGCATAGTTAGTAATAACTTTGGCTCTGTAAACCCCATTCGATGCAAGGTGTTGAACCGTTTAAAGTTACTCGCTAGGTTCGCGTTATACCGCTTGAGGCAATAGGCGACTGTTGTCCTAGACAGATGATAACCCACGACAGAACACGGCTTATAGATGTGCTTCTATTATTTTAATATTATAAAAAGTTTGAAGATAAGTAAAAATTGTAACTCTTTTAGAGAAAGAATGGTTGGTGAAAATTCTTAGAGTTTCTTTTTTGAAAGCTACTTCATTGTAATTCCTTTTTGAAAAATTCGGCGTTTAACTTACGTTATAAAGTTCTTAAGATATGACTTACAAGCATAACAAGGGTGGTACCGTGACGAAAGTTGCCCCTTGATATGCTTATTTTTGTTAAAATTTATTTAAAAGTTTAACATATAAAACAAGGAGATTTTGATATGAAAATTGTTATATTAGATGGCTACACAGCAAACAAAGGCGACTTAAGTTGGCAAGGTTTTGAGTTATTAGGAGAGGTTACTGTATTTGATAGAACACCTAAAGAACTTGTTGTTGAACGCATAGGTGATGCACAAATAGTAATAACGAATAAAACTGTTATCTCAAAAGATATTATAGAAAACTGCCCAAACATTAAGTACATTGGATTATTATCTACGGGATATAATGTTATTGACTTAGACTCAGCAACTAGTAAAAACATTGTAGTTTGTAATGTTCCAGCCTATAGCACACCTGCCGTTGCACAAATGGTTTTCGCCTTATTACTTGAAATATGCCAGCATGTAGGTGAACATAATAGTGCAGTTAAAAAAGGAGATTGGTGTAATAGCATTGATTTTACTTTTTGGAACTATCCTTTAATAGAGCTTAATACTAAAACTATGGGTATAATAGGCTATGGTGCTATTGGACAAGCAGCAGCAAATATCGCAAAAGCCTTTGGAATGAAAGTTTTAGTTTATAATAAAAATCCTAAACCTATTACAGAAGATGAATTTTTAAAAGTAGTTTCACTTGAAACATTATTAAAAAATTCCGATGTTATTTCATTACATTGTCCACTTAAAGATGATACTCAATATATGATTAACAAAGATACATTATCTTTAATGAAAAAAAGTTCTATTATTATAAATACATCAAGAGGACCTCTTATTAACGAACAAGACTTAGCTGATGCCTTAAATAGTAAAAATATTTTTGGTGCAGGAGTTGACGTAGTTTCAGTAGAACCTATAGCAGAAAATAACCCGCTACTTAAATGTGATAATTGTATTATAACACCACATATTGCATGGGCACCCCTTGAGGCACGTGGAAGACTTATAGATGTAGCAGTTAATAATTTAAAAGGCTTTTTAGAAGGCAAACAACAAAATGTAGTTAATAATTAATAAAATTACCCTTAGGAGGAAAATATATGAAATATATGGGATTAAATGAATTAAGAGAAAGTTATTTATCTTTCTTTGAAAGTAAATCACATTTAAAATTACAAAGTGCTTCTCTTGTTCCTGAAGATGATAAAACATTACTTTTAATAAGTGCAGGTATGGCACCACTTAAAGGTTATTTTTCTGGTACAAAAGTACCACCAAACACACGTATAGCTTCTTGTCAAAAATGTATACGTACAGGAGATATTGACAACGTAGGTAAAACAGCAAGACATGGTACTTTTTTCGAAATGTTAGGAAATTTTTCCTTTGGTGATTATTTTAAAAAAGAAGCAATAAACTGGGCTTGGGAATATATTACAGAAGTATTAGAAATACCTCTTGAAAAACTTTATGTTTCTGTTTATTTAGACGATGATGAAGCATATGATATATGGTTAAAAGATATGAAAGTTCCTGAAGACAGAATAGTTAGAATGGGAAAAGAAGATAACTTCTGGGAAATCGGTGTTGGCCCATGTGGTCCATGTTCAGAGATTCACTTTGATCGTGGTGTTGAATTTGGTTGTGGAAAAGATGACTGTAAGCTAGGTTGTGACTGTGACCGTTTCATGGAGTTTTGGAACTTAGTTTTCACTCAGTTTGATAAAACTGAAGATGGGGAGTACTTACCTTTAAAAAATAAAAATATTGATACAGGTATGGGACTTGAACGTATCGCATTAATTATGCAAAATGTGAATACTATTTTTGATATAGATACATTCGTAGCAATACGTAATAAAGTTTGTGATGTTACAGGTTATAGCTATGGTACAGACACAAACAAAGACGTTTCTGTACGTATAATAACAGACCATATACGTTCGGCTACTTTTATGACATCTGATGGTGTTTTACCTTCAAACGAAGGACGAGGATATGTTTTACGCCGTATTATGCGTCGCTCTATTATGCACGCAAGAAAACTTGGATATAATGACTTGTTCCTTGATAAAATAGCACCTATCGTTATTGAAAACTTTAAGGGTGCTTATCCAGAACTTGAAAGCAAAGTAGAGTATATTTATAAAGTTCTACAAGAAGAAGAAAAAAGATTTAATAACACAATAGAAAAAGGTTTAGATATTTTAAATAGTTATTTAGATGACCTTGAAAAAGAAAATAAAAAACTTTTGACAGGAGAAATGGCATTTAAACTATATGACACTTATGGCTTCCCACTAGAGCTATTAAAGGAAATATTAGAAGATAAAAACATTTTAGTAGATGAAAACTCTTTTAATGATGAACTTAATAAGCAACGTGAAAGAGCAAGAGCAGCAAGAGAAGAAAACACATATATGGGTGCAGATGCAAGTATATTTGATGGTTTCACTTGTGAAAAAACAAAATTTTTAGGCTATACTGAATTAGCTTCAAAGGATAGTAAAATATTAGCAATCTTTAATGAAAACGGTGAAATTCCAACAGCAAACGAAGGTATAATAACAGTAATAGCTGACAAAACTCCTTTTTATGCTGAAAGTGGAGGGCAACATGGAGATAATGGACATATTATAAAAGACTCTTTTTATGGTAAAGTCCTTGATGTTAAAAAAATCAATGGTGACCTTTTTGCACATATAGTAGAAATTGAGCAAGGCATTTTAAAAACTAATGATATTGCAGAATTTTATGTAGACCAAACAACAAGACAAATGTGTTCAAACAACCATACAGCAACTCACCTTTTACAAAGTGCCCTACGTTCTGTACTAGGTAACCACGTAGAACAGTCTGGAAGTAACGTTTCTTCTGATAGACTACGTTTTGACTTTACAAGTTTTAGTCCTATGACTGAGGAAGAAATCAACAAAGTAGAAAGCATAGTAAACACTAAAATTTTTGAAGCATTGTCTGTTAAAATGGAAGAAAAAACTATAGATGAAGCACGTGAAATGGGTGCTATGGCTCTTTTCGGTGAAAAATACGGTGAAATTGTACGTGTAGTATCTGTTGATGGCTTTTCCTTAGAGTTTTGTGGTGGAACACATATAAAAAACACATCACAAATAGGTATGTTTAAGATTTTAAGTGAAACAGGTATAGCTGCTGGTGTAAGACGTATCGAAGCAGTTACAGGCTTAAAAGCAATAGAATATTATGAAAATAAAATGAATGAGTTAAAAGAAATAACATCATTATTAAAAGCAAAACCAGATACAGTAATACCTCGTGTAAATCAAGTTTTACAGGAAAATAAAGAACTAAAAAGCACAATAGAAAAACTTCAAAGTTCTCAAGCAAAAGGCCTATTAACTGACCTTTTAGAAACAATTAAAGTTAAAGATGGTTTAAGCATTTTATCAGCAGTTATAAAAGATGGTGATGCTAATACATTAAAAACTTTAGGTGACCAAATAAGAGAAAAAGTAGAATGTGTAGCATTATGCTTAATCGGAACAAAAGATGATAAAATAACAGTTGTTTCAATGGTTTCAGATAGTGGTCAACTAAAAGGTGCAAATGCATCAAAAATAGTTTCTGAAGTATCAGCTATTGTAGGAGGCAAAGGTGGAGGTAGACCAAATATGGCACAAGGAAGTGGCTCTGACCTTTCAAAAGTAGATGAAGCTTGTAAAAAAGTTTTTGAAATATTATAATCTTTTTTAAATTATTTATATGTTTATTTTTTGATTTTTGGGTTAAACTAAAACTATAGGATAAACCTATATTTAATTCTACAAGGAGGCTACAATATGCCAATTAATTGTTCAGTTCATAACTGTAATCATAACGAAAATAGTTCTTGTACAAAAGACTCTATTACAGTAAGCAAAAGTGCAGACTCAGTAAAAAAATGTTGCGATACAGAATGTAACAGCTTTGAATCTTAAATGAACTACTATAAAAAAAGCAAAACCAAAAGGTTTTGCTTTTTTTATAAATTTATTAATATAAATGGCAACATTCGAAATACCTGTCATTGATGCAACTGTAACTGCAAACCAAACACCTAAAGATATAATAAATATTGCCCCACCAAAAAGAGATGCTGATATAACCATAATTATAGGTATCCACCTAGAAGTGAGGGTGCTGATAAAGGATAGAAAAAAATATTACTGCACAAAAATTACGCTCATTCTTCGCTGATTTTATTCCAACTCACTATTTTTGTTTACGCTTTCGCTATTATAATTTTTTTCTTTTTGACTTTATCAGCACCTTCTTCTTCGCTGATTTTATTCCAACTCACTATTTTTGTTTACGCTACCACTATTATAATTTTTTTCTTTTTGACTTTATCAGCACCCTCTTTTAATGCTGTTAAAATTCAATTTGCTACAGAGTGTTTTTTTGAATATAAAAAATAGAGTGGAATATTAGCATATTAAGAAGAATAAATGGCTTCATTGCAAAATATAGAAAAATCGGCATAGTTGCATTTTGCAATTATACCGATTTTTTTATAAATATTTCAAAATATCTGCTTCTATATTTTTTGGGTTAACTGTTGGAGCATAACGCTTTATTACGTTGCCTTCTTTATCTACTAAAAATTTTGTGAAGTTCCATTTTATCTTTGAGCCAAACATTCCATTTTTTTCTTCTTTTAAGAACTTAAAAAGAGGGTGTGCTGTTTCGCCATTTACTTCTATTTTTTCAAACATAGTAAAAGTTACGCCATAGTTTAACTGACAAAATTCAGAGATTTCACTATTGGTACCCTTATCTTGATTTGCAAACTGATTACATGGAAAACCTAAAACTTCTAAGCCTTTATCTTTTAAACTTTTATTTAAGTTTTCTAATTCTGTAAACTGTGGTGTAAGACCACATGAACTTGCTGTGTTAACTACAAGTACAACTTTCCCCTTATATTCGGACATTTCTACTACAGTACCGTTCATTTTTTTAGCTGAATAATCATAAAAACTCATATTTTATCTCCTTTAAAATAAATAGTATACAATTTAATGTTATGCAATTAAATATAGTATAATACAAATGAAATCTTTTGTCAATATATTAGATTAAAAAAACTTTGACTTTGTATAAAAATACATATATAATTGTAATAGTAAAACCTTTTTAATGATAACTCGTATATTGTTATAAAGGTTTATTTAAGCGAGGAATTAGATGAAAGATTTAAAAATTAATACTAACGTTATTAATATTATTGTCATAATACTTATAATATATTTGATTTTGTTCACAAGTTCTGTAGAACAAATTTTGGTTGCTATTTTAATATGTAATGTAATGATATATAGAGTTACTTTTTTAAAAAAATTATATAGACATAGAGTACCGTTGTTTTTAACATATTCTTTCGTATTGCTATTACAAGTAGGTTTTTTTGTACTAAATAGAGATATTAACAGTTCATATCCGTATAAAATCTTTATGAACACTGTAGGTGTTGGAATTTTATTTATACCTATTATTATTGAACAAGCTGTAGGTAATAAGAAAGAGATAAACTTCAAAAATTTAAAATATTATGAGATTTTATCTTTTGCAGGGATAAAAAAGAATATTTCTCTATCTACAGAAATAGATGACCTTAAAAAAATACGTGAAGTTTTAACGTATAAAAATATAAGTGAAATAGTTCAAGATATACCTCGTCATAGTGCTATAAGGTATATAAATAAAGGTACTTTAAGTCAAGAATATTTTGATGTTGCATATAACAACTTAATTGACCCTTACATATATCTTGTTGTATCAAATACAGGTAGTTCTGCAAGTCAAGTTATTTCTGTTTTTACAAAAAGAGAATTTTCGCATATTTCCGTTGCTTTTGATAAAGATTTATTTACTACTATAAGCTATAATGGTGGGGAAAGAGTTTATCCTCCCGGTTTAAATCAAGAGATGCTAGAGTATTTTAAGAAAAAAGACGATGCTTCTATTTTGGTATATGGTTTAAAGGTAGGACATATGAATAAATATAAAATGATTGAAAAAATAAAACAAATAAATAATGAAGGTAGTGCTTATAATTTACTCGGTCTTGTTTTTAATGTGCCTAGCCGTCAAAATACTATGTATTGTTCTCAGTTTGTATATTATCTTCTTTTACTTGGAAATGCTAATTATTTGCCTATAAATACTGTAAATGAAAATAATATTAAGCCTACAGATTTTATTGAGCTTGATTATACTAGAAAATTAGAATTTTTATATAAATTAGAGCTTTAAATATATGGTTAAGGTGCTGAAAAGAGAGGGTGCTGATAAAGGATATAAAAAATAATACTTATACTTCAATGTATTTTTTGTAAATGCATTAGTTGTTGAGGGTGCTGATAAAGGATAGAAAAAAATATTACTGCACAAAAATTACGCTCGACTTGATGATTTGCTTTGCAAATCATCTTGCATGTCGCATAAAATTAGCACTCGTTCCTTCGAAGG
>JBKECM010000153.1:0-2236 GCA_047974615.1 Lachnospirales bacterium | reverse complement strand
CTACCTCAACTCTAAATTTAAACTGTTTACTTTTTATTATGTTACTTATATCCTTATAACTATCTATACTTATATTTTCTGAAACAGGTATGTACATATGTAACATATGATCAGATGTATCTGCTCCATGATGGAAACAAAAAAACTTATCTATAAAATATACGTCAACTCCATCTTTTAAACAGGCTATTTTATCAGTACCATTATAAAAAAAATCTTTATCTAAATCATACATTTTTAGAAACTCATAATATTCATATGGAAATTCTTCTTTCCACCAATCATCTTTTTCTTCGTATTTAACTCGCCAACCAAGTGCCGTTATTTCTACTAAACACAAATGTTTTCTCAAAAATTTGTTTCCTAAATACAAAAGAATTTGATCAAATTCGACATCATCATGTGCATTTGTTGGATAAAAACATATTGATTTATATTCACTATCGAAATTATTTAGTTCTTCTCTCAATGTATAATGTTTTACACTAAAAGAATCTTCATATCCTTCCGGTCTTTTTCCAAAAAATATATCGTAAAAAGCTTTAATTAACGTAAACATACTACTCTCCTACATAAGTTATATCAACTATCCATTCTCCTAAAGCGTCACCCGCAAAAGCTCCAGCTATACCTAAAACTACTCCTCCAACTACACCACCTACAACCGTTCCAATTCCCGGAAGTATCATTGTACCAATCGCTGCTCCACCATACGCTCCGGCTTCTGCACCTGCCCAACCTATAGCCCAACGACCTCCAATTCGCGCCGTTGTTGATACCGTTTTCTTACCTAATTTTTTATCAGCATCATTTAAGTCTGCCTCAATTACACCACACAATTCTAAGGTATCCAATACTACACCGGCAACTAATAATACTCTACCACCTATACGTACTGGCTTCGACACATTGTCAAACTTTTTCAAAACGTCAAACGCTTTATCATTAATTGATGTATGATTAAGAGTCTGTATAGATTTATTTTGCATCTCTGTCGGCACATATTGCCCAGCTTTAATCGATTTGCCCTCAACAATATTTATGTGTTTACCTAATCCTAGTTTTTCATGTGGCGTATTAACCCTAAATACTGTAATACCTTTTGGGACAGTAGTATCTTTATAATAATTTTACTTCTATATGATGTATCTATCAACATATCCATATCATATTCAACGCCATTATACATATGAGTTTTGGGTTTAACGCTTATCCCAGTCATATCCGTTTTAAGTGGATCAACCCATGCTAATGACGGTACGACTCCTCTTGCTAACGTATTATAAAAATTATCCCACGCAACTTTTGTCTCTTTACCGTAAACCCCATCTTCAAGTAACTTTCCGGTATCACACTTAATACCCATTGCATTTAAGTTTTTCTGTAATTGTAATATCTTTTTAGCATCTCCACCTACAAACCACGCAAGTTTCATTACTTTACCACTTAAATTATAACTATTCTCCTTGCAATTTGCAAGGTCTTCTATGAATTTAATCAAATTATCTGCATTCTTATCTTGAATATAGTCTTTGTCACTATTTCCTTTATCTAAATCCTCATTAAGTTTTGTTGCTACATACCTAAGCCCATTTTTTATAACTTTTCCATATTCAACACTACCACTAATGCTTGATGCTCCTGTTACAACTTTAGCTACATGATTATTATACTCTTTAGAACATAACACCTTTCCACATTTTCCAGTTACTTTTTTACCGCTATCTAAATAATCAACTTTTATCAGTACATCTTCTAAATACCCCCTTCTACTACTTTTCATTACTTCTTTTAGAAAATCTTTAATATTTTTACCCATTTCTAAAGTTTTTCTTTCGCCATTTTTGATGTAATATTCAATTATTTTTATACTATCTTTTTTATTGAAATACTTATTAGATAATATAAATTTAGCAGACTTAGTCACATCACTATCCGACGCCCCAGACTTTGATTTATCACTTTTTGATAATAAACTAATACACTTATCTGCACCACTTGTACTTCCTCCAACAATTTTACACAAGTCAGCCATACCCTCAAGAATTTCAATAGTATCTTTCTTATCACTTTTGTCTATGTAGCTTAAGTATTTCTCGTTATTCCTTAAATCATTATAAACCGAAGGTGCTGAATTGCAGTTAGAAAAAAATTATATACCGCAAAAATTATCCCTCGTATGGAATAAAATATTCGCTCATTCTTCGCTGATTTTATTCCAACTCACTATTTTTGC
>JBKECM010000131.1:0-3003 GCA_047974615.1 Lachnospirales bacterium | reverse complement strand
AAAATTGATGATACTTATACGGCATATATGTTTATTCCGTCTGATGGATATAAACCAAAGGTATTAGCGGCTTGGACATCACTTATAGTAAATGCTGGCGAAGGTATAGATTTAGATATTTTCTTCTCAAAAGAGAGAAAAGATAAAATACAGCAAAAATTAGGTCAACAAATTCGTATTAATCGTTCTAAAATTAAAGATACGCAAGATACTAATTCAGACTTTGAGGATTTAGAAAATGCTATACATAGTGGTTACTATATGAAAAATGGATTATCCAATAATCAAGACTTTTATTATGCAAATATGCTTATAACAATTACAGGTGATACTATAGATGAGATTAATTGGCGAGTACGAGAAATGAAGAAACTTATGTTATCACAAGATTTAAACGTTCATAATTGCATATTTAGAGAAGAACAAAGTTTTTTATCAACATTACCACTTTTAAATCTTAATAAAGAGCTTTATAATCTTACAAAAAGGAATATGCTTACTTCTGGTATAGCAAGTTGTTATCCATTTACTTCTTTTGAAATGTGCGATAATAACGGTATTTTGTTAGGTGTAAATAGACATAATAACTCACTTATTATTGTCGATATTTTCAACTCGAAAATTTATAAAAATGCAAATATTGCTATACTGGGTACTTCTGGTGCAGGTAAGACCTTTACAATGCAACTTATGGCACTTCGTATGAGAAGAAAGCATATACAAACCTTTATTGTTGCACCGCTTAAAGGTCATGAATTTTACAGAGCTTGTAAAAATATAGGTGGTGAATTCATACAAATATCTCCATCATCTAAAAACTGTATTAATATTTTAGAAATACGTAAAACTGATAACGCAATAAGTGAACTAATAGATGAAATGGATATTGAAAAATCTCTTTTAGCAAGTAAAATACAAAGAGTACATATATTTTTTTCTTTACTTATTCCAGATATAACTCATGAAGAAAGACAACTTCTTGATGAAGCACTTATAGTCACTTACGATAGAAAAGACATAACACATGATAATGAAAGTTTGTTTGAAAATAAAGATAATGATGAATTAAAACAAATGCCAATTTTAGGCGATTTATATGATGTTTTATTAGAAAAACAAGAAACAAAAAGAATTGCAAATATACTAGCACGTCTTGTAACGGGTTCTGCTAAAACCTTTAATCAACATACAAACGTAAATTTACAAAACAAATATACAGTTCTTGATATTTCAGAGCTTAGTGGAGATTTACTAACAGTTGGAATGTTTGTTGCATTAGATTTTGTTTGGGATAAAGCAAAAGAAGATAGAACAAAAGAAAAAGCAGTATTTATAGATGAAGTATGGCAACTAATAGGTGCATCATCAAATAAATTAGCTGCTGAATTTGTACTTGAAATATTTAAAATAATTCGTGGTTATGGAGGAAGTGCTATTTGTGGTACACAAGATTTAAACGACTTTTTCTCTCTTGATGACGGAAAGTATGGAAAAGGGATTATAAATAACTCAAAGACTAAAATAATACTAAACCTTGAAGATGAAGAAACTGAAAGGGTTTCTAAGGCAATGCACTTATCAGAAACAGAAATACTAGAAATTACTCATTTTGAACGTGGTAATGGTCTAATATCAACTAATAATAATAACGTTACAGTTGAATTTAAAGCATCAAAACTTGAAACAGAGCTTATTACTACTGATAGAGCAGAACTTAAAAGTATTGCTGAAAGTAGGAAGGAGAAAAATTATATTTGAAAGTTAATATAAATATGATATAATCTAGTAGTCCTACCCCTGTATTGGGTAACCAATACTTAATTACAGTCTACGGACGGATAGCGAGGACTAAAAAATAATTTGGATATGGTGGTGATTATTATGAATAATATATCTAACTCATTAACTTGTTGCTCTTTTATAGTATTCTTAATCAGTTGTTTTTTAACCGAGATAATTACCCAATTATCAGGGGTTGTTTGTTATGTCAAATAAAAATTTAGCTTATAAAAATAGAGTATTTAGTTATAATAATATTGAACGAGCACAAAAAAACTATAGCAGAAAAGATTTTTCAAATACTAAAAATAAATTAGTAGTTTTTTATGACTGTATATTTATCAGTACAATTTTTTCAAACTCAAAAGTTGAGGAGTGTTCTTTTGTAAATTGTTCATTTAAAAACATTGAATTTGAAAGAGTTATTTTTGACAAAAATACATTTAAAAAGTGTGAATTTGAAAGTATATTTTTTCATAACTGTAAGTATGAAAACAATCAGTTTTTAGAATGTACATTTGAAAAGTCAGTTGAATATCCACACTTTAATAACATAATAGATGTGAATAATAATGAATTTCAACATGAAATCTCGTTAGAATTGGATAAGGCTATTGATTGTCATAGATTACATAAACATATAAGAGAATCTGATACAATTTTGAAGAAAAAAAAACAACGATTGTCCAAAAAAGTTACCAAACAATTAAAAAAAATTAAGAAAAACGACAGAGATAGATTGGGTCTTACAAAAAAACAGCGACTAGCTGAAAATGCCAAAAGAAAAAAAGAAAGAGTGGCATTACAAAACCAGTCATATCAAGATTCGCAGATCGGAAAAAATAGAGAAGTTGATGAAGCTATATTGCAGTTTCTTTTGGGTAAATATACAGAACAAGAATTAATTAATGGTTTTAATTATTCAATGGAACATATAAACTTTAAATTTAATTCGCTAAGTTATTTAATCAAGTTTATAGATGAGTCTTTAATTAAATAAAAATATTAATTGAATTAAAGTGTACCTAATGCCACATAATTAAGTACACTTTTTTTATTACAAAATTAATGTGAAGTTAAATTAACATTCATGCACATAGAAACGAGACCAACTATCATTAGTCAAGTGAATAAATAAGTTTTTTTAAAACTTAAAAAATGGTACAAAAATAAAACTAAGAAAAATCAAAATTTTTCAAAATAATAAAGTGATTAATTATAGTA
>JBKECM010000120.1:0-11235 GCA_047974615.1 Lachnospirales bacterium | reverse complement strand
GAAAAATCCATTTTCATATCGGAATTTTCACTACGTGAAAACGACTTCGTCGCCCTTGTTCGTCGGGTTCTTTACAAAACAACGGCTTTGCGGCTTTTGACAAAAACTGTGGAAATGGCGTTTTTTGCCATTTCAGGCGTTTGTCAAAAGTATGAAAATTTGATTTTTTCTTTTGCAATGTGCCATTCCTTGAATTTTGCAACGTTGTCAACTCTTTTCTTCTAATTATCAAAGTATATTCTGTTTATATTCACCATGATTAGTATAAAAAAAGCCTATTACCCTTTTGTGAACAGTCCAATAATTTGATAAAAATCTAAAGAATTGGTTTCTGTTCACATTTAAATAGTAATAAGCCTCTTTAATATTATTTAAATTCCCTATATACATTAAAGTACGTAATATATTTTTTAAATAAAAGTAAATAATTATATAATACTTTTAAATTTATTCTTTTTCTTCAAGTAGCTTCATTAAAGTTTTATCACATAGTGCAATAATAACTGCAGATGCAATAGCAACGCCTGCAATTACAAAGTTAGATAATACAAAATTTGTACCTTCACCAAAAGCTATGTCATACACATAACCATAAGTTTTAGCTGCAACGAAAGCTGCTACAATCCAAACACCCATCATAACAGATAAAAATCTAGCTGGTGCATACTTAGATACAAAAGAGTTTCCAAGTGGTGAGAAACACATTTCACCTAAAGATAATAATATTCCAAATATGATAATCCATAACAAACTAGCTTGCCCTTCACCTCTTGTAATTTCTGCGAAAGCAAAAATCAAATAAGAAGCACCCATTAAAAGCAAACCTAGAGAAGTCTTTTTAAACAAACTCAAGTCACCTTGAGGTCTTTTAGCAAGTCTAGCCCATACCATGGCTAATATAGGACCAAGTGCGATACAAGCTAATCCATTTAAAGAATCAAACCAGGCAGAAGGAACCGTAAAGCTAGCAATAGTCCAATTAGCTGCCCCAGCTTCGTCCCAATGATAATATACAGGTAGATATGCCAAGTACCAAAATAACCAAAACACAATAGAAAAAGCAGAAACTGCTACAATAGCAATCATACGATTTTTCTCTACTTTAGTAAGTTTTTTCTTAGGTTCATCAACTACAACTTCTTCGTTTCTTTCATCAACACTGAAAGGTTTAATACCTACGTCACCTAAATGTTTAAGATTTAAAAAATACCATAAAAATCCTATTAAAGTTATAACACCATAAATAATAAAGGCAGGTCTATATCCAACGGCAATAACTATATAAGCTACAATAGTTGTACCAATAAAAGAACCAATATTTACAAAAGAGTAATAAATAGAATAAGCAGCATCTAATTCCTCTTGACTATAAAAAAGTCTACCTATCATAGCAGTAAGGTTACCTTTGAATAAACCAGTACCAACAGAAACTAAAAATAACATAACATATAACAATGTCATATCTGTAGCAAAACCTGCCACGATATATCCAACACCCATAAGTATCATACCAACAGAAACACAATGTCTTGCACCGACAAATCTATCTGCTAAAAATCCAAGTAAGATAGGTGCAATATATGTAAAGGCAACAAAGTTTGCTTGAAAATTTGCACCTTGAGTTTCTGATAAACCTAAACCACCTTCAGAAACTGTTTTAATTATAAAATAAGCTAGAATCCATTTTACAGAATAAAAAGCCATTCTTTCAAAAGCGAAAGCCACAGAGCATACATAAAAACCAAAAGGTCTTTTATTTTTAACATTTTCCATATATTTCTCCCATTAAAGCACTTTTAAATCAAGTGGTATTTTGTTTAAAGAACGGCAACCATCTTTAGTAACAACTACTAAATTTTCGATTCTTACACCTATTCCTTTATCCTTAATATATATTCCCGGTTCAATGGAAAAAATCATACCTTCTTTTACTAGAGAATGATTTGAACCTGAAACATCACCTGCTTCATGAACCTCCATACCAATAAAATGTCCAAGTCTATGATTAAAATACTCACCATAGCCTTTTTCAGTTATATAATCACGTGCTACAGCATCAACTTCCGAAAACTTAACACCAGGTTTCACAAAATTCGTTGCACGAATATTAGCCTCTTTAACTATTTCATATATATTTCTATCAAAATCGCTAACGCCTTTATAAAAAACTGTACGAGTCATATCTGACGCATAATTATCTTTCATGCAACCGATATCAATAACAATACAATTATTTTCTTTTAAAATAGTATCATCTATTTCATGATGAGGGTCTGCTGCATTTCCGCCAAAACAAATAATAGGATCAAAAGACAATCCTTCATTCGTAAATTCTTTATAGAAGGAAATAAGTTTTTCTTTCAAATAATTTTCAGTTATATCACCTTTAAAATTACTAATATGTTCTTGTAGCTTAATCATAACATTATCATTAATTTCAGAGGATTTTTCCATCAGTAATATTTCTTCATCAGATTTAACGCCACGTATATCATCAATGACAAATGAGCCAACTCTAACCTTTTGCTTAAGTCCTAAATCAGTTAAGCCTAGTAAATAACGTGCCTCAAAAAACTTATCCACCCCAATGTTTTTGTCACTATCAAGTTCTTCATATAAACTTTTAATATAATTATCAGTATCTTTCCAATGATGCACCTTTACCCTCTCAAGTTTTCCCGTAGGAAACATTTCGTGAATAAATAAAACAGGTTCCTTATCATGTGATATTACTAAAGCTAGCATACGATGTCCCGTATGAAACATCTTTCCAGTTAAATAATATATGCTTCCACTATCACAAATAATAAGTTGATTTAAATCATTACTCTTCATGCTTGCTAAAACATTTTCAATTTTATTATCCATATACTCTAAATAGTCATACACTATTTTTAACCTCCTCTTTTTTAATAATATTTTAACACTTTAAATAATAAAAAACAAGTAAATTTTTTTAAAAATTATGAAAACTACTTGCTTTGTAATTTTAAACTACCGAAAATAACTTAGCCCAAATTTTAATAAATAATTTAATTTTTCATAAAAAAATAAAAAGTTCATTAACTATTAGTAAATGAACTTTTATATTTTTAATTATAACTTCTATAAAGACCAATTACTTTACCGAGTATTTTAATATCACGAGAAATAATAGGACTATATGCTTCATTACAAGGTTGTAGACGTATACCATCTTTATCAAAGTATACCTTTTTAACTGTAGCACTATCTTCAATAAGTGCTACAATTATTTCACCATTATTAGCCGTAGCCTGTTTCTTAACATGAACTAAATCGCCATTATTTATACCGGCTTCAATCATACTATCACCACGAACACGCAACATAAAACTATCATCGTATTTTCTAAGTTCTACAGGCATAGGGTAAAACTCATCTACAAGTTCTTCAGCTAAAATAGGAACGCCTGCTGTGACAGTACCTAAAATAGGAACATTTACAATAAAACCAGAATCACCTTTTGAAATAACACGCATAGCTCTATTTTTTGATGAATCACGCTCAATGTAACCTTTTTTACCAAGATTAACAAGGTGGCTATGCACCGTAGATGTGCTATTAAGTTTAGTAGCATCACATATTTCTCTAATACTAGGTGGAATCTTATTTTTTTCTATATAGTCAACCAAAAATTCATAAACTACTGTTTGAGATTTCGTCAATTTTTCTCTTTTATCATTTGCCATATTATCACCTCAAAATAATTATAATACATTTGTTCGATTTTTGCAATACTTTTTCGAAAATATTTTTATAAAAAATAAATAAAATATTATCTTTTTTCAAAAAGTTAATAAAGATAACTTTACTATATTTAACCATTGACAAACAAGGTTAATATTTCTATAATATAAGGTATATGTTTAAATAAAATAAGTTTTTGTGAGGTTTAAAATGAATAATTATCCGATAATTTGGTTTCCAAATTTAAATATAGAATTATATAACATAAGTAACGTAGCTTTTAGCATTTTGGGTTTTGATGTTATGTGGTATGGCATTATTATAGCAATGGGCGTACTTTTAGGCTTTTGCCTTGCTATATGGAACGCAAAAAGACTTAACTTTGATACAGAAATATTTTTTGATTTTTTACCTATGGCTATTATATGGGGTATTATAGGTGCTAGAACATATTATGTTATTTTTGAATGGGAACAATATCAAGATAACCTATTAAGCATGTTTAATATACGAAATGGTGGCCTTGCAATATACGGTGCTATTATCTCTTGTATATTATACGCTATTTATTTTACAAAAAAAAGAAATATAAGTTTTTTTAAATTTGCCGATATAGCGATACCTTGCCTACTTTTAGGACAAGCCATAGGACGATATGGTAACTTTTTTAATAGAGAAGTTTACGGAAAATTTACAGATAATATTTTTGCAATGAGAATTTTACTTGAAGATGCAAGTATTGTAAATAAAGAAATTATGAATAATCTTATAGACTATAATGGAGTAAGCTATATTCAAGTACATCCAACATTTTTTTATGAATCAACATTAAATCTTTGTATTGTTATAGCACTTTTGATATATACTAAACATAGAAAGTTTGACGGAGAAGTTTTCTTTTTAGGAATGTTAGGTTATGGTATTGTTAGATTTATTGTAGAAGGAATACGAGTAGATCAACTACTTATACCAAACACTTCTATAGCTGTTTCACAACTATTAGGTATTTTTATAGCAGTGATGTCTTTTATATGTATTGTTATTTTTAGAAAAAAGAAAACTTTAGACTCTACTATTATTATTGAAGAAACAGGTGAATAAATGACAAAAATTAAAAAATTTGAAAATGAAGTAAGATTTGTTTATGAAAAAATACCTCATGTACGTACAATCTCTTTAGGTATATGGATTAACAATGGTTCAATTCACGAAAATGAAAATGAAAATGGTATATCTCATTTTATCGAACATATGCTTTTTAAAGGTACAAAAAACCGTACACAGGTTGAAATTGCTGAAGCAATCGACAACGTAGGTGCTATTCAAAATGCTTTTACATCAAAAGAAGCAACTTGTTATTACATTAATGCCCTCGATAGCTATTTTGATTTATCTATTGAAGTTCTATCTGATATGTTTTTTAATTCTGTTTTTAATGAGGAGGAAATAGAAAAGGAAAGAAAAGTAATTGAAGAAGAAATAAAGATGTATGAAGATTTACCAGATGATTTAGTTGTTGAACAAATGAATTCAAGTATTTATAATAACAAAAGTTTTGGTAAACCGATTTTAGGAACAGTAAAATCTTTAAAAAATATTAAACGTGAAAATTTTATTGACTTTTTAAATAGACGATATACAGGAAATAATATTGTAATATCTTTAGCAGGAAACTTTGAAGAAGATTATGTTTTAGAAAAAACAGAAAAAATCTTTGGTTCAAAAATTATAGGCAACAAAGATAATTTAATTGTTGAAAAACCAATATATAATCGAGAAATAATATTAACAAATAAGAAAATAGAGCAAGCACATTTACTTTTAACATATGACGCCTTTGATATTTTTAATAAAAAATCTATAGACACAAAACTTTTTTCTTCAATATTCGGTGGAAGTCAATCCTCTGTGTTAAACCAAATAGTACGTGAAAAATATGGTTATGCATATTCTATCTTCACATCATCTGTAGCCTATCAAACTTGTGGTCTGTTTAGTGTATATGCAGGTTTAAATAAGAAAAACGTCAATCATGTAATAGAAATAGTAAATGAAGAATTTTCAAAATATTTAAAAACTTCTGTATCCGATGAAAAATTAAAAAATACAAAAGAACAATTTAAAAGTCAATTACTTATGTCTTTAGAAAACACAAGTAATTGTATGTCACGTAATGGCAAAAATATGATTACAAAAGGTAAAATTTTATCAATAGAAGAAACTATATCTGAAATAGATAATGTAACAATAAATTCTTTAAATGAAACTTTGGAAATACTATATACAGAGAAACCTTCTATCTCTTTAGTCGGAGATTTAAAAGGTATAACCGTAAGTTAGGAGTTATATGGATACACTTAACCTTATTATAGAAAAAACCGAGAATGCACAAGACCTACCTTTACCTGATTATCAAACAGAAGGTAGCAGTGGTATGGACTTGTACGCAAACGTAGAAGATTTTATACTTATTAATCCCGATGAAATAAAAAAAATTTCTGTAGGTATTAAAATAAAATTACCTCTTGGCTATGAAGCACAAATACGTTCAAGAAGTAGCCTAGGCTTAAAATATGGTATATCAATGATTAATAATATTGGAACTATTGATTCTGACTATAGAGGTGAAATTTTTGTAACCTTAATAAATCATAGTAAAGAAATTTTCACAGTAAAACGTGGTGATAGAATAGCACAAATGATTATAGCTAGATATTCCTATGCAACTTTGGTAGAAGAAACTATAATATGTGATACAAAAAGAGGTGAAGGTGGTTTTGGTTCAACAGGAAAATGATATAACTATATTACCACTAAGTAATTTTGAGTTTATAAGTGACAAACTACAAATATCAAAAGTAGTACTCTATTTTGAAAAATCAAATATTTTTATACCAAAAACTACAATCCAAAATTATATAAAAGAAAATGTATTATCACCACTCATAGAAAATCGTTATTATAGTAAGCAAAATATTTTAGAAATTTATTTAACTGTAATATTAAAAGAATTTTTTACTTTAAATGAAATTTCTACTATACTAAAAAAAATTTTTAGTTTTAATATTCAAGCAACAGAGGTATATAACTTATTTATATTTACCTATGAAAATTATCTTTTTTATGATAATAAAAAAGAATTTGAAACAGAACTTAATGAATTTTTTTATATTATTTTGTCTTTAAAAATAACAAAAAATAAAATCTTAAATTTTTGAATATTATTTTAAATAATTGCCATAATATATTTATAACTACTTAAAAAGGAGATTATATTATGAGAATTAGAACATTGGATTATATTTTTTTAACTTTATTAGTTATAGGAGGCATAAATTGGGGTTTACTAGGTCTATTTAACTTTAACCTTGTAACAATGCTATTTGGAAACTCAATTTTACTTACAAACATAATTTATATTTTAGTAGGTATTTCTGCTATATATTCTATTATGTTTTACTCTTACTTTACAAGACGTGATGAAGTAAGACATTATTAATTAGCTTTACATATAAAAAAGGAAGTAAATTACTTCCTTTTTTATTATTAATAAATAAAATCTTTAAATTATATCATTCCAAAATGGCAACGTTGCAAAATCTTATTAAATTTGAGTTTCAAGAACTTTAACAGTTAATTCAATACAATCTTCGATATCAGATAAAATAACAGTTTCATTCATCGAATGAATATATCTTGTAGCAATAGAAATACCACCCGCCACAACACCGTTTCTACTTCTTTGCATAGCACCTGCATCAGTACCTCCGGCAATTAAAACTTCTAGTTGATGTTTTATATTACCCTCTTCTGCACATTTTTTCATATGCTTAACCATAATAGGACTACAAATTAATGAGCCATCTCTTATTTTTATGCAAGCACCATCACCTGCTTTTTGTGGCATTTTATCGCTTTCAGGAGTGCTATAATCCATAGTAACATCAAAAGCTATACCAAAATCAGGGTTTACGCTGTAAGAAGATGTTATAGCACCTCTTAATCCAACTTCTTCTTGAGTAGTAAAAACTAAATATAAATCATACTTACAGTCTTTAAGTCTTTTAAGTGCTTCAATCATAAAATAACAGCCAATTCTATCATCTAAATATGGACTAGTTACTTTAAATTCATCAGAAATAGGCTCCTCATAGTAAACAGCACAATCACCTATTTGAATGTGTTTTAAAACTTCTTCTTGTGTTCTAGCACCTATATCAATAAAAAGGTCAGAAATCTTTAATGTAGCTAATTGAGCCTTACCTTCTTTGCTTATAACTCCAACAGTACCATCATCGAAAACAACACGACAGCCTAACAGTATATATGGATTTAATCCACCCACGTTTACAAAATAAATGAAGCCTTCTTTAGAAATATGTGTAACCATCATACCAATTTGATCCATATGACCAGCTAACATCATTTTTTTACCATCGCCTTTTTTATGAGCAATTAAGTTACCTAAAGCATCAATTTCATAATCATCAATATAATCTTTAATCTCATTTAATATAAATTGTGCTGCTCTATTTTCTTCTCCTGAAGCACCCTTAACTTTACATAAATTTTTTAAAAGTTCTAAACTCATATTAAACCTCCATATTAAATTCTTCTATAAATTTCATAACAAGTATTTTTAAGTTTTCAATATCTCTTTTATCAGCTATAGATACTGGAGAATGAATATATCTACAAGGAACTGCAACATTCACAACAGGTGTGCCACCATGAGCTTTTTGATAGTTTCCAGAGTCAGTACTACCCATGCTTGATTTTCTATATTGATAAGGAATATTATACTTGTCACATACTTTAATAAGTTTATCTCTATGCTCTTTTAAGTATATAGTTTTTGCATCAATCAAAGAAACTACAGGTCCACAACCTAAAACAGTAACGAAATCTTTTTCTTCTTTAGCTAAAGTATCAGCAGAAATAGTCCCTTCAAGGTTTATTACAAAATCAACATCAATTTGGTTGGAAGTTATGATTGAACCTCTAGTTCCAATTTCCTCTTGTACAACAAAGCAAGCAGTAATTTTTTCTTTAGTATCACTTTTTAAAACATCAATAATAGTTTTACACCCTACTCTATCATCAAAGGCTTTACCCTTTAATTTATTATCACCAAAATCTTCATACGCACTTGCAAAGGCTACAGTATCTCCTACAGAAACATACTTAAGTGCATCTTCTTTAGAAGTTGCACCTATATCAATATAAAGCTTGTCTATATCAATAGTTACATCTCTTTCACTTGCACTTTGTAGATGTATAGGTTTAGCACCAATAACACCTTTTATCTTTTTCTCTCCAACTAAAACAACTTTAGAAGCAAGAACGTTTGCATTAATACCGAAAGAATAAAACTTAAGTAAACCGCTATCATCTATTTTATGTATGATAAGACCAACTTCGTCCATATGTGCAGACAAACCAATATGTTTACCCTTTGAATCTTTATTTTTATAAGCAATAATATTACCCATAACATCAACTTTTATTTCATCAACAAATTCTTTAATTTCTTCAATAATTATTTTTCTAACATCATCTTCATATGTGGCTACACCATTAGCATTACATAATTTTTCTAATAACATAAAAATGCCTCCATATCTTCAATTTCATTAAAACTTTCTACGAAAACGCAAATTAACCTAGCAGTGCTTTTTATATCTTTCATATCAATAACTTCTGTAGGAGTATGCATATATCTTAATGGTATGCCAATATCAGCAGTTGCTATACCATAGTTTGCAACTTGAACATCGCAAGCATCAGTGCCCATATAAGATTTTTCAACCACTATTTGGAAATCTATCCCATTTTCACCTGCAATTTTTTTATGATGTTTTAATATTTGTCTATGGTTTGTAGGTGCGATTGCAAAAACAGGACCTTTACCAAGTTCAATTTGAATATCTGAAATTTCAGGTGTCTTTGCAAAATTAACATCTATTACAATACCCATATTAGGGTTGATTTTTTGAGTAATTGTTTTAGCACCATTACCAGTAATTTCTTCTTGGACAGATGCAACAAAATATACATCAACTTCATGTTTAATATTTTGGAGTTTCTTCATAGCCTCATACATAACACCAACACAGCAAATGTCATCTAAAGCACGAGAACTTATTCTATCATTTAGAAGTTCCGAAGGTGTACATGAAACTACAGCCACATCACCTATGGATATAAGTTCTTTAACTTTTTCTGTTGTAAGTCCCGTATCAACTTTAAGTTCATTAAGTTTAATAGCTTTTTTTGCATCTTCATGAGAAGTAAGATGTGGAGGTTTAACACCAACAACAGCCTTAACAATTTCTTTACCAAAAATCTCAATTTCTTGTGCAACCAAAGTACGTTGGTCAACACCTCCTAAGGCAGTAAGACTAATAATGCCTTTTTCATCTATATGTGATACCATAAGTCCGATTTCGTCCATATGTGCCATATACATAAGCTTGCCCTTTTTAGAGTTTGTACCTCTTTTTAAAGCAGTGACATTACCTAAAGTATCAATAGTTACCTCATCACAATATTCAGAAAATTTTTCTTTTAAATATAATCCTCTAATATGTTCATAACCAGAAACACCAACTTTTGAAATAGTTTCAAATATAAAATTTTTTAGTTCCATAACATTCCCCTTCCTACATAATTATTATAAGTTTATACCACCAAACTTTAAAAGTCAATACATATATTGATACCTAATGTCAAAATTTAAGTCATTTTAAGATTAGTATTTTAATGATTTTATCTTCTTATTAAGCTTCCTCAAAATTATTTTTAATTATTAAATTTTAAATTGTTTTATAGACAAAATAATAAAAAATTCTAAACACAGAATTTTACACAAAGCAAGAAATAATTTTTTGTACTAAAGTCAAAAAACTTTGTTGTTTGTTTTAACAAGTTTTTTATTTTCCATATTATAAAAGAACTACAAATATTAAATTCATAGTTCTTAGTTTGTGAATAAGGCATCATTGCAAAACGCAATTATGCTATGCTTTGTGTAATAAATCTATAATACGCCCAAATTTTTTCATTTCCTAGGAATGTCTAAATTATGCAACTACGCATACTTAAGGTAAGCTATAAGTCTAATTTTTTGACACAGTAGTTTTATTTTTGAAAACCCTTTCTAAAATTCACTAAATATTAGTATACTTGGACAACGCCATTACTATCTTTCACTAAAGTACTTGTGTACTTGGGCAATGCCCTTACTATCTTTCACAAAAGTCTTGTGTACTTGGGCAATGCCCAAATACTTTGCATTTGTTAGGATTTTTTTATTATACATTATGACAAAGAAAAAAGTGTAATTTTAGGTGTTGCCGAAGGTGCTGAAAAAGGAAACAAAAAAATGTTGCTGCAGAAAAATAAGTGTTCGACTTGTGTTTTAACGAAGTTAAAACACGCAGGTTGCATAAAACTAATGGCAATAAATTGCCAAATTTATGCAACCTCACTATTTTTCTGCCGATTATATCTAGCAATATTTTTTTG
>JBKECM010000090.1:0-11045 GCA_047974615.1 Lachnospirales bacterium | reverse complement strand
AAATCATTCTTTCCATTTGCAGATAGAATTGAACTTGTAAAAAAAGGGACAAGTGACCTTGAAAATGTAACTGTTATACCTAGTGGTAAATACATAATATCATCGCTTACTTTCTCGGACTATTTCAACAAAGAAAAGCTACAAGAGGAAGAAGTTGATATGAGTGCTGACGTTGAGTTATTTGCTGATGCTATTGCACCAGCATTAAATATTTCTGTTAGGTTTGTAGGTGAAGAACCACTAGATAAGGTAACTCGACAATACAACCAAACTATGCAAATGCTTTTTCCAAAAAGAGGTATAGATTTAGTTATTATACCTAGAAAAGAATTTGAGGAACAGGTAATTAGTGCTTCACTTGTTCGCGAGTTATTGAAAGAGAAAAAATTTTTTGATATAGCTGAAATTGTACCATCAACAACATTAGATTATTTAGTAAAAAATTTTTTAAATCATGATGTATTAGAAAATAAAGATTTCTCATTTAGTGAAAATAATGTTAAAACTTTTGAAGAAGTAATAGCACCAACTTTGAATATTACAAAGAGATACGTTAGTGAAAACTCTGAAGAAAAGTATTTAAATGTATTAGATGAAACTTTGAAAAATAGCAAAGTAGAACTAGTCAAAGTTAAAAAAAATAATAATAATAAATCTGTTAAGAAAGTTATTGAAGATAAAGATTTTAGTGAATTGAGAAAACTTGTGCCAGAAAAAACTGCGAATTATTTGGAAAATGAATTAAATAAAAAAGAATTATAATAAATAATAATCAAAACAAAGAGAGGGAAGGTATTTACTTGATAAAAAATGTTTTAAATTTAGATGAAAATGTAAATGAATTATTTTTAAGTAAGGACATTCAATCAGCTCTTTGTTTTGGTGCATTACAGTTGTGTGATGAAAATGATAAAAGTTTTTTGCTATATAACACTAAAAATATTTACATATTATTAGATGAGCATAAAATTAAAAATGAAAAATCAGCAAAAAATATTTTAGGTTGGTTACTTGAGGTAGGTTTTAGAAATCAAAAAGACAATACAAAATCTATAAATATATCATCAACCTTAAAATGTTTAATACCATTAGGGCTTAAAAAAGAAAAAATACTAAGTTGTAATACTATAATAGGTTACGATATTGAACTCACAGCATATTTAGCTAGACTTGCTTATAATGCAAGATTTATTACAGAGCGAGAATGTATGTCATATTTTAAGGAATGTTTTAAGCTAGCAAATACTTATTTTTATGATTGGAATGAATATTTTGTTTCGGTATGTATAGGATTTTCTGTTTTTGAATCAATGGAGAAAGCCTATGCAATGTCAACTCAAGCATCTGAATACTTACAATTAGAAGTAAGTAGATGGAAAGAATATTCACTTGAATCAAAAGAAATAAATGAGTTGAAATCTTTAAAAGATAATTTCAACGAAAATTTAGGCGAAATGACTAAATTAGCAATAATTGAGCAAAAAGATGTTGAGGATATTTTAACTAAAGTAGTTGGAAAATCTTTAGAAGTTGTTGATATAAAGTATTTAGATAAAGTGAAATTTGAGAAAATTCGATTTGCTAATAAAAATATTAATTTATCTAAAGAGGAATTACCAAAAAATAATAATGATAAAACTAGATTAATTGATTTTAAAAAATTAGAAGAAGAGTATACTGATGATTTTAAAAAATACATAGAAATTATAAAGCCTCTTGTTAAAAATGCTAATATCATTGGTACAATAGTTGATGACTTTGACCCTTTTACTTTTGAACATAGATATTTAATAGAAAAAGCACTGGAGGAAGTTGATTTTCTATTTTTATTTATAAAAGACAATGAAGAAGGTCTTATACCATTGGAACATAGGTTTAAATTACTTCAATTAGAATTAAATGGATTAAGAAATATTACAATTTTAACTTGTGGTGGATTTGTTTTTTAAGATTTCTAATATTTAATATCTTTAGATTAAAACTTAATAAAAATAGAGGTAATATTACATATCGAAATATTACCTCTATTTTTATATTAATCAACTAGAACTTTTGTATTGTAATTTATTATTGAACCTTCATTTGGAAATTGAAATTCTATTATTTTTTCTTTATCTAATATGTCATTATGTGATTCTATAGTAAAGCCTTCTTTTTTTCCTATGGATATCGCCTCATTTACTGTTAGTCCAACAAGGTTTGGTACTACTATTTCTTTTGCAACATCAAGTTCAATTTCAGTTTCATCAAAAACTCGTTCAACTTGTAAATAGGGTAAAACGTTTGATAAAACATCATTCATAACTGGGCCTGCTATAGTGCCTCCATAATATACTCCTACCGGTTCATTAATTATTACAAGTGCTATAACTTCAGGATTTTCTGCTGGTGCAAAGGCTACAAAAGAAGCAATATATTTTCCGTTGCCACGTGGTAGTTTTTCACTTGTAGCAGTTTTTCCACCAACAGAGTATCCTGGTATATAGCTTTTGTTACCTGTACCATTTGCAACAACAAGTTCAAGCGTTTCTCTAATCTTTTCACTTGTAGCTGTTGATATAATTTGATTTCCTCTTTCATTTGGATATGTATAAGTGACTTCACCTTCTTCGTTAACTAAATATTTTCCTATATGTGGAGTAATATCATAACCACCATTCACAACTTTTGAAACCATTGTTATTAGTTGTAAAGGGGATATTGTGAAAGATTGTCCGAAGCTCATTGTAGCAAGATCAACATCAGTAACTTTTTCTTCCTTATGAAAAATACCAACTGCTTCTCCTGCTAAATCTATTCCTGTTTTTCCAAATAAATTAAATTTTGTCAAATATTTATAAAAATCTGTTGTTCCAACTTCCTCAGCAATCGTCATAAAAACTGGGTTGCACGAGTTAATTACACCTTCCACAAAGTTTAGAGTTCCATGGGTTAAAGGGCTTCTCCAACATTTGATTTTAAAGTTGCCTACTATTTTATGACCGACACAAGTATAAACACTATTATCCGTTACTTTACCTGTTTCTAATCCTGCAACACTAGTAAAAATTTTAAAAGTAGAACCGGGTTCATATGTATCATTTATGCTAAAATTTCGCCACATAGAGTTTAATGCATCATTTTGTTGAGCAACATCTAGGGTATCCCATGTACTTTTAAGTATTTCATCATTTATTGTAAAAGGTTCATTTAAATCAAAGCTGGGTTTATTTGCCATTGCTAATATTTCACCGTTATTAGGATCCATTACGATTATTGCACCTGATTTACCTTGTGTTGTTTCAAGTGCATTTTCTAATGCTTGTTCTGTATAACTTTGTATAACAGAATCAATGGTAGTAACTAAACTTTCTCCTTTTGAGGGTGCAACTCTTATATCCTTGCCGTTAGGCATAGGCTGACCTCGACCATCAGCTTCTGACATAATTTTTCCATCATCACCAGTTAAGGCTTCATCGTATTTTGCTTCAAGCCCAATAATACCTTGGTTATCTTGACCTACAAAGCCAATAACTTGACTAGCAAAATCTCCTAAAGGATAAATTCTTTTTACATCTTCATCAACTTTTACACCTTCAAGCTCAAGGTTTCTAATTTCATCTGCAAGTGTTTTATCAACTTTTGTTTTTATTCTATTCAAAGCTACTTTTTGTATTACTTTTTCATATATATAATCATATTCAAGGTCAAGTTTTTCACTTAAAATTTTTGAAATATACTCGGGATCTTTTACTTCGGCGTTAACTACTGAAATTGTACCTACTGTAATATTTGTTGCTAATACTTCTAAATTTCTGTCAAGTATTTCTCCCCGCTCACCATTTATAAGGCGATCTCTTGTTTGCTGTTCATAAGCTTGATTTTGCAATTCTTCGCTATTCATCTGAATATAAAAAAGCCTTATCATCAAAAAAATAGCTATTATTGTAAAGATAATTACCATAAAAAATAATTTTAATCTAATAATTTTTGTAGATATTTCCATTTTAAAAATCCTTTTTTATTTAATTTTATTATTTATTAAAAAAAATATGCATTATAAAAGTTTAATTAAATAAATTATTATTTGTTTAATTTTATTTTTTGTTTTTATAAGAAAATATTAATTTTTGTTAGAAGTTCACAAATAATGTTTGTTTAATAAAACAAATTTATTATTTATTAAATTAATTTGTTTTATTTCTCTTTATTAAAGGCAAAAAAATTATTGTTTTTTGATATTTTATATAGATATATATCGTAAATTTGTTTAAATTGATTTTTTATAGAAAAATGTATAATAATAATTAATTTGACTACATTAAAATTTTGTTGTATAATAATTTAGGAATTATTCGCAAATTTAAGGAGTAAAAAATGGGATATAGTACAAGGCAACGAGAAGTGCTTTTAGATTTTTTAGTTAAAAATCATAATAAACATTTTGTTACAAATGAAATAGTTGAAGAGTTGAAAAATCAGGGCATAAGCCAAAGTTCAATTTATAGAAATTTGCAACGTCTAGAAAAAGAAGGACAAGTTATTCGTACTGCATTATTGGGAAGTCGTGAGTTTACTTATCAGTTTAGAAAAGATACTGTATGTAAAAACACTATACATTTAACATGTTTATGTTGTGGAAAAAATTTTCATTTAGCTAAAAATTTTGTAGATAATATAGTTAATGAAATTTTTATTGGCAATAAATTTTCTGTTGACTGTAGCAAAACAATAGTTTACGGAACTTGTGAAAAATGTAAATAATTTTAATTTAGAGGTATACGTATGAAATATTTAATTACAATTTTTTTGTTACTACTGCTTGTTTCTTGTGGTAGCACTAATAATATTGACACGAATGAAAATGAAGATGCTTATAAAATTGTTACTACTACTTTTGCCTCATATGACTGGGTAAAAGAGTTAACTAAAAATTATGATGGAAATATCGAAATAAATTATCTTTTAGACAATGGTATAGACTTACATAGTTTTCAACCTACTGTTGATGATGTTGTTGAAATAAACGAATGTGATTTATTTATATATACTGGTGGTGAATCTGAAGCTTGGGCTATGGATATTATAAATAATGAAGGCAGTAATGATAGTAGAATAGAATTAAATTTACTTGATATTATTGGCGAAAATGCTTTAGATGAAGAAATAGTTGAAGGTATGGAAGCTGATCATGAAGATGAACATAATGAAGAAGCTCATAATGAAGAAGCTCATAATGAAGACGTAAAAGACGAGCATATATGGTTATCTTTAAAAAATGCAGAAATAGTTATAACTGAGCTGTGTGAGATTTTTAAAGAATATGATGCTAGTAATGAAAAACTATTTAATGAGAATTTAACTGCTTATATTAATGAATTAAATATTTTAGATGAAAAATATGAAACTATGGTTAATAATAGCAAAAATGATACTTTAATTTTTGGTGATAGATTTCCATTTAGATATTTAGTTGAAGATTATGATTTGAACTATTATGCTGCTTTTGTTGGTTGTTCTGCTGAAACTGAAGCTAGCTTTGAAACCGTAATTTTTTTAGCTGAAAAATTAAATGAACTAAATATTAATTATATTTTAACTGTTGATGAGGGTGAAAAAAAACTTGCAAAAACCATTGTAAACTCATCAAATAATAGTGAATGTGAGTTATTAAACTTAAACTCAATGCAAAACATTGTTAGTCTGGATTTAAATTCTGATATTTCATATTTAAATATTATGGAAAATAATTATTCAGTTATTGAAAAGGCACTTAATTAAGGAGAACATATGTCAGAAATATTATGCGAAAATCTTTCTATAGGATATGAAAATAAACCCATTTTATCAAATTTAACATTTAAGATAAATACAGGAAATTATTTGTGTATTTTAGGTGAAAATGGAGCAGGTAAAAGTACTTTAGTAAAAACTTTAATTAAGTTACTTAAACCAATAAGTGGAGAAATTAAAGTAGGTGAAAAAAATAAAATAGGTTATTTGCCTCAACAATCTTTAATACAAAGAGATTTTCCTGCTTCTGTATATGAAGTTGTTGTATCTGGTTGTTTAGAAAATAAATTGTTTAAGCCATTTTTTAATTTTGAAGATAAAGAAAAAGCATATTTTAATATGAATAAAATGAATATTGAAACCTTAGCTAAAAAATCATTTAAAGAACTTTCTGGTGGACAGCAACAACGAGTGTTACTTGCTAGAGCGTTATGTGCAGGAGAAAATATTTTGCTTCTTGATGAGCCTGTATCTGGTCTTGACCCAAAGGCGACTAAAGAAATGTATGATATTATAAAATATTTGAATGAGGAAGAAAAAGTTACTATAGTTATGGTTTCTCACGATGTTGAATCATCTATAAAAGATGCCTCACACATTTTATATATAGGTAAAGATTATTTTTTTGGAACTAAAGAGGAATATATTAGTAGTAAATTTTATAAAATATAAAGATTAAAAGGTAGGTTATTATCTTGGAAATAATTGAAAAACTTGTAGTATATTTAGAATTTCCTTTTGTGAGATATGCTTTAATTGTTGGTGTGCTTATAGCATTATGTTCATCACTTCTTGGTGTCACATTGGTGTTAAAAAGATTTGCTTATATTGGCGATGGCTTATCACATGTTGCTTTTGGAGGTATTGCTGTTGCAACTGTTTTAGGTGTTACAAACAGTATGGTTGTTGTTTTACCTGTTACAATAATTTGTGCTATACTTTTACTTAAAGGTTCTGATAAAGTTAAAATTAAAGGTGAAACTTCTATTGCTATGTTGTCTGTTGGTTCAATGGCTATAGGATATTTATTATTAAATCTTTTTTCTTCATCATCAAATATTGCAGGTGATGTGTGTACTACACTTTTTGGTTCTACTACCATACTAACATTATCAAGTTTTCAAGTTTGGCTATGTGGAATTTTGTCTATAGTTGTTGTTAGTACTTTTATTTTGTTTTATAATAAAATTTTTGCAATGACCTTTGATGAAAATTTTGCAAAAGCATCTGGTATAAATACAGATTTTTATAGTACTATAATTGCAATTATTATTGCTATTATTATTGTGCTTGCTATGAATCTTGTTGGTTCCTTACTGATTTCAGCATTAGTAATTTTCCCTTCTGTAACTGCTATGCGTTTGTTTAAAACTTTTAAAAGTGTAACTATTGCAGCATCTATTATTGCAATATTTTGTGCTTTTTTTGGTATTATAATTTCTATTTTGGCAGGTACACCAGTTGGTTCAACTATTGTTGCTGTTAATATTATATGTTTTATTTTGTTTTATGTTATTGGCATTTTAAAAAATAATTTATTTTAAGAGGTTATATGATTAAAAAAATATTTACTATATTTGCTTTACTTTTAGTCCTTGTAATTACAAGTTGTGAAAATTCTACTTCTGTTTCAGTAAATTTGAATGATTTGAATAAGGATACAAGCGAGGTTGATATAGATTTAAGAGAAATGAGCAGTACTATGGTATATACTGAGGTATATAATATGATGATGTATCCCGAAGATTATTTAGGAAAGACTGTTGCTGTTGAGGGAGAGTTTACTGTTTATAATGATAGTGCAACTGGTAAAAATTATTACGCAGTTATTATTGCTGATGCTCTTGCTTGTTGTTCTCAAGGTTTAGAGTTTGTATGGGAAGGCGAGCATATATACCCTGATGAATATCCAAAGGTTGGAGAAAAAGTACAAGTTGTTGGTACTTTTAAAATATATGAAGAAAATGGAATTAACTATAATCATATTGCTACAAATAGTGTAGTTTTTGGTTACTAAAATTAAAACAAGTTTTATAAATGTAAATAAATACCTTACCTTATTTTTTTGTAACAAAAAATATTTTTTTGATTACAATATATTATAAAGAAATTTGGAGGTTTTATGGAAATTACATTTATGCATATATTGTATATAGTTTTAACTATTTTAATACTTGTTATAATGGTAAGTGGTCGTGAGATTGTAGTACCTTGTATTTTTGCAATTTTTCTTATTGGATTTTTTAATAAATTCTCTATTATTGATGGAATGAGCGGTTTGTTTAACTCTGTTGTTTTTGCTGGACAAAAGTTTATGGAGATAATTTTAACCATTTCTATAGTTTCTGCTTTGTCAAAACTTTTATCTTCCATTAATAGTGATTATTTGATTATGAAGCCAACGGAAAAGTTTATGAAAAACCAGTTTTGTAGTTTTGTAATACTTGTTGCTTTAATGTATTTGTTTTCACTTTTTTTATGGCCATCTCCTACTGTTGCATTAATGGGGGCTGTAATGTTACCCATTGTATATAAAAAAGGTATGAAGCCTATTGTAGCTGCTGTAGGTATAAATATAGCAGGTCATGGTATGGCACTAAGTCACGACTTTGTAATAAAAGGTGCACCTAGTGTAACTGCAAGCACAGCTAATATTACACCGGAACAAATCTTAAAAGACGGTAACATACTTTTCATTTTAATGAATATTACTGTATTGTTACTTACATTTGTCATTTTAAGAAAAGATTTTAAAAGCACAAATATTGATTACGTAAAAGATGAAAAGAATATTGAAATTACAAAGGCTAGTAAGATTATTGCTATTATGACACCTTTGTTTTTTTTAGTTGATTTAATTGTAATTAAATTTTTAGGGCTAAAGGGTGGAGATGCAACATCATTAATAGTTGCTAGCTCAATTTTCTTACTTATCACTGGAACGTTTCTTAAGGATAGGGATAAATCCTTTGATACTATAGTTGAATATTTAAAAGAAGGTTTTACTTTTGGTATAAAAATATTTACTCCTGTTATTTTTATTGGTGCTTTTTTCTTTTTGGGTGGAAGCGAAATAACTCAAATGCTAGGTGAAATTACTTATACAAGTGAAGGCATTTTAACTGATATTGTATTAAATATTTCATCAAAAATACCTTTAAATAATTTTTTTGCAGTTATAAGTATGGTAGTTATGGGTATAATAACCGGATTAGATGGATCAGGTTTTTCTGGATTACCTATTTTAGGTTCTTTAGCATATACTTTGGGTGAAAGTTTAAATGTCAAAACAAGTGTTCTAGCTGCTATAGGGCAGATTTCAACTATATGGGTAGGTGGAGGGGTTTTAATTCCTTGGTCTGTTGTTACTGTATCGGGAATATGCAATGTTTCACCTATGGAGCTTATCCGTAAAAACTTTATACCTGTTATTTCAGGTTTTATTGTTGTTATAATAACTGCTTTGTTCATACTATAAATAAAAGCAAGAAATTTATTTGGTAATTATCACCATATAATTTTCTTGCTTTTTATTATGAAAATAAATCAAAAAAATGTGTACAAGTTGGTATTTTTTGAATACTGGTACATATATTTATTTAAGACATATATTTTAAGTCGTGAAGGAGGAAATTTATGAGTGTTTTTGAACTTATAAACAAATTTACTAATGAGCTTCAAAAAAATATTTTTGAAAATTTAAATGAAAATGAAATCGGAAATATAAATGAAATCCGTTTAAGAGTAAATCAAGGAATTGAAATAATTTACAGTAGCAAAAGTATTTATTTAGAAAAAAGTAAAATTTCTAAAGAAGAAATTGAACGTAATTTTTTGTCATTGTGTGACTATTCTATATTTGCTTTTGAAGAAGAAATTACACAAGGATTTTTTACTGTATATGGAGGGCATAGAATCGGCGTATGTGGAAAGGTTCTTTTAAACGAAGAAAGAAAAATAAAAAAAATTATTAATGTTTCTAGTCTAATTATTAGGGTTACTAGGGAAGTTAAAGGTGTTAGTGATGAAATATTTAAACTTTGTATACCTAAAAAAAACATATTGATAATTTCAAAACCTTGTTGTGGTAAAACTACTTTGGCACGTGATTTGACACGTAATTTTAGTAATTATGGTTACAGGGTGACTTTAGTAGATGAACGCTCAGAAATAGCAGGTTCTTATAATGGTATACCTCAAAATGACTGTGGTATTAGAACTGATGTTTTAGATAACTGTCCAAAGTCACAAGGTTTAAATATTGCTATAAGATGTACAAATCCTAATATTATTATTTTAGATGAGATAGGCACAAGTGAAGATGTTGAAGGTGTTTTTAAAGCTTTTAATTCTGGAGTTAGTATACTTGCTACTGCACATAGTGATGATATGAAAAGCTTCTTGCAAAAAGAAAATTTTGCTAGATTTGTACAAGCTAAGGCTTTTGATTTATATTTTGTATTAAATAAAGTAAAAGAAAAATATAATATTATTGCTTATGATAAAGACTTTGAGGTGATATATGAATTTTGTTAAAATTATTGCATTATCCTTTACTTTTATTTCAAGCTTTAACATAATTAAATCTTTTGGAGTCAAAAAGAAAAAAGAAGTTTTAGAGCTCATAAGCTATAGTAAACTTTTAGAAGATTTATATTTAGAAGTTAATATTTTTTCTACACCAATAATTAAAAGTTTAAAAAAATCAATGCGTAGTAATAAAATGTATAATAAAATATTTGAAGAATTTGAAATAAAGTGGCAAGAAAGTGACGTTAGTGTTGAAAGTTGTTTTAATCAAATTTTAATTAAAAATATTAAAAAACTACATTTTTCAAAAAATAATGAATTTTTATTTTTAGAATTATATAAAGTTTTTACTTTTTTAGATAGAAAAAATCTTGAAAATCATATTACTTATTTACAAAATTTAGTAAATAAAGAAATTAAATTTTTAGAGAAAAATGCACGTGAAGATGAACTACTATTTAAAAAATTAAGTTTACTTGGTGCTTTAGCTACAGTGGTTGTATTAATATAACTTAAGGCAACCTCTAAAAACCCCATTATTTTTAATTTTCTATAAATTTTCAAAATTTCTGCGTCAGCTTCTCCTAGCAGAAACACGCTGTTATGCGTTGTCGAAGCTTTATTGAACTATTTAAAATTTAAAAGAAAATTAAATCAAGCGAGTTTTTAGAGGTCACCTTAAATAAGTTATTTTTAAAAATAACTTTTAGGAGGACATATGGAAGTTGATATTATTTTTCAAG
>JBKECM010000008.1:0-25980 GCA_047974615.1 Lachnospirales bacterium | reverse complement strand
TTACATAAAATCAAACTTTTTGTGTATTTTTGTATACACAGCAAAGTTTGATTTTACGCACTTCCTTGAAAAATCTCAATTTCTTTAAACCTCAAAAGGGACTGAAAGAAACATCGCTAAGCGAGTTTCTTTCAGTCCCTTTTATGAATATATTAAAATTAGTTAGCGATTACAAACTCGCCATCACCTATAACTTTGTTATTACCATTGTAGTTTTTAAAACCACCAATATTATGCACATTTGTATAACCTACTTCTTCAAGTGCAAGCTTTACATATTCAGCACGTGTACCAGCAGCACACATAATAAATATTTCAGTATCTAAAGGTCCAAAAATATTAGTTAAATATTCAGGGTCGATTAAATCTTCTGAACTATAATTCCATTCATCATTGCGTACTAAAGCACGATTTTCTAAATATTGGAAAAATGGTACAACTTCAAAACCATATATATATCCAGCATTGAACATATCTTCAAAGTTTCTAACATCAATATATCTTGCATTAGGTCTATCTAAATAGTTATCAATGTTTGACATATCAACAGTAACACCATCTAAACTTGGAACTTCATCAGAAGGTATTGTATATTCAGGGTCACCCTCGATTTTATATATACCATTATAGTCTTCAAAACCACCTGCATTATGTACATTTGTATAACCTATGTCTATTAATGCGTCTGCAACATAGCCAGAACGTATACCAACAGTACACATTAGAACAATAGGTGCATCTTTGTCTGTACCAAAGATTTTAACTAAAGCATCTTCACTTACTAAGTCTTCTGAAGAATATTCCCATTCATTGTTTCTTACTAAAGCAAGTCCCTCTAAATAGTCAAAAAATGGAACAGTCTCAAATCCCATAATATAACCTTCAACGAACATATCTTGTGCATCTCTAGTATCTACAAATCTTGCATTTGTGCCAAGCCAAGCATCAATATTATTCATATCGATAGCAGTATCGGCAGTTATCCCAACAGCCTCTGTATTTTCAGTAGATGCAGTTTTTAACGCATTATTTTCAGCTACAACAGCATTATATTCCTCTTGAGTAACACCTGTAGAACATGAAACAACTGATAAAGCAACAGTAGCAACTAAAATGATACTAACAAATTTTTTCATAAAATTCTCCTTAAATATAATTTAAAACTTCTTATTACGTGTATTTATTTTTCAAATACAACCATAATATTTTCTTATACTTAAAGATTAACATATCTTTGGTAAAAAATCAACACTTATTCCATTTAAAATATTATATTACTTTTTCCTTTTTAAGTCAAATGACCTTCACTTCAAGTGGGCTTAAACCCCTACTTTCAGTAACTTAGCCCTCTCGCCACCTACCTACGTTCTCGGTTACGGTCTAAGCTTTACGATTAGTAAAGAAAAAATATACTATAAAAATAACTACAATAGCTATAGTACCATTTAAAATATAACTTAAAGTATCATCATCTAAAAATTTTTTATCATCTTCTTTTTCTTTAACTTGAAAATTTGTAGCTACAGTTTCAAAAACCTCGTCACTTCTTATATCGTTAGTATCTCTATTAAAATCATATTCTTTCACATCTGTATCATAATTGTTAAAGTTGATAAAATATTTTTCATATTTATTTTCAATAAAAGCATAGCTGTATCCAACTTCAGCTTTTATACTTTTTATATCAAGGGGTTCATCGTCACCATTTTTAATTTTATATTTATTTTCACTTAAATAATGATTGTAATAACTATTAAAAAAAATACTAGGTGTATTATTTTCATCTTTTACAACTTCATAAGTATGATCCGAATAGTCCGTTGAAAATGTCCTTTTAAAATAATCATTATTTACATCAAAGTAAATATTATAAACATATCGATTTTTTAAAACACTTTCATCTAAAACAAGTTCCGTAGTTTTTTCTAACTCCTCTGTTTCAAAGGCAACATCGACTTCCTTTATATAGTTTTCATAACTGTTGCCTATTTCTTCAAAAAAAGTTTCAACACCTGTTATATTTGTACTTCTTGACACCTCGTCATTTTCAAGTAGCGTTATTTTTATATATTCATAATCTTGTATATAGTCGAACGAAATCATTTCTTGACTTTCATTTTCCGATTTAAAAATATAATTATTATCTATAGTATCATAAGTAACATTATCATAACTACCAGCAATACTAATAACATTATAATAAACCTCTTTATCTGTTTCAAAGGATATTTTATTATATTCTAAGATTTCATTATCACCCATTTGAATTTTAAAAGTAAAAGAAGGCACGCCATCTTCATCAACTACTTTTTTAACAAGTTCGGTTTTAAAGTTATCATTTACTTCATAATGCCTAAAATAACTATCTTCTAAAAAAAATGGAACTTGAACATATTCTTTTTTTGCCTCATCATAGGCAGTAATATAAAAGGATTCCATATTTTCAGAATATTCATACACTTCATCAGGTACAGCAAACTTTAAATATTTCCCCTCTACACTATCTATTTCCATAACATAGTCATAACTTTCAATTATTTCCGGAGTAGCCTTAACAGAATAAATATTTTGCATACTTATTAGAATTATAAAGGCAACCATAAAAAATTTTTTTACCATTTTTGTATTCACTCCTTATTTTCTAATAGAATATCATCTAACTCTTTATATACACTCTTTGAAAATTTTTGGTATACAAAAGAAATAAGTATTAGAATGATGCCAAACATAAAATATGCAATAACTCTTTCTATAGAGGTACTAAAGTTCATATCAAAGAAAAATATCTTTATTATAAAAATATAGGTCAAACCTAACATAACTTTACGTAAATAAGCACAATTATTTTTAAACCCTAAATATATAAATATAAAAGTAACAATTAAAGAACAAATGCTATAATATGTATCATAAAAATTGTATACGTTATTATGAGTAAATATTGAATTAAAAACTATAATACTACCTACACCAAGAGAAATAAATCTAAAATCTTTATTGTATATTGATTTGTCAATGTATAATTTAAAATTAAATAAATATATACAAAATGCAATAGCAGTAAATATAAGCCCTAAAACATTAGTGTTACTTGCGAGAAAATTGCTAAATATTAATAACAATATTAAAACATTATACACACAAATAGCTCTACTTGTTTTAATATCTAAAATCCACTTTTGTCTACTTATAGCAATATTTATTAAAGAAATTAATACTATTATTATTTGTAAAGCGTAAGAATCAAGCATACCCCTTAAGTCTTCATAAATATATAAATAATTATATATAAAGTATATAATGTACCAGTATATAGCTAAAATAACAAAGTTTTTGTAAATAATAAATTCTTTACCTTCTATATTTTCAAAATCTTCATTTATTTTATTTTTATAATAATAAGTTACAAGTACAAAAATATAAGAAAGCACAAGTATTAAAGAACTAATAGGAGCAATAAAATTAAAATGTATCAAAGATATGAGGAACAACCCTATTTTTCCCAAACTATGGAATATTTTTCTATCAAAATATATCCCATAACAAAGTAAAGCTGTAACTTCAAGCATAACTGCCATAAAAGCCACATTGCCTTCAAGTTGCACAGGTAAAGCTATGAAAGTAAAAATAAAGGAAATAATATAGTAAAAGTTATATATTCCTTTTTCTTTAGGTAAAAATCTTTCTACAACCTTTGCCATAATGTAAAAAATTGCAAATAAAGGTAATATAGCAAATCCCATATATTTTTCATCTACAAAATAAAATATTATCATAAGATTAAAAGTAGAAAAAATTAAAGTATTTAAAACTAATAATGCTTTATCAACTTTAAGTAAAAACAATTCTCTTTTATAAGGATAATATAAAGTAGTAAGTATTGCTACAATATATATTATGAGTATAAATAAAATAATAGGTATAACACCCCAAAACTCATTAAATATTATTATAGATATAAAAGGTACCATAACAACGGTATTTAAAGCAAAAGCGATGTATTTAACAGCCTTCCAGTCCTTCTTTATACTAACTAAAAGTACAAGCATATTTAAAACAAAAACATAAATAGCCATACCAGTGACAAAACTTGCAGTTAGATTAAAGTCAATAATAGGTAAATAGCCGCCTATTAACGAAAAAACAGCTATAGTTTTAGACTCATTTTTAACAGATAATAAAAAAGCTAAAATAGAAATTAATATAATTAAAACCATAGTAGTTGCAGAGGTTAAAACACCATCAAAAATAAAATATCCAAAGGCAGTAGACAGATATAACACACCTATACCGCCACCTATAAGACCAAGGGAGAAAAACCTACTTACTCGTTTTTTCATAACTTCACTTAAAAGCAGAAAAACTATACCAACAAGGAACATAAGTATTGTTTTCATAGTATCGTTTAAAGTAACGCCAAAAAAATCGTAAACTAAGTATCCCCCAGATATAAGAGCAAACATAATGAATAGCATACCTATAGCTTGAGTTACTCTGCCTCCGATTTTAAGCTCAAAATTAAAACTTTTAATGCTTTTTTGTATATCTTCTTCGGATATTTTATTTTTAATAATACCTTTTCCACTATTTTCAATAATATTATTAAAATCTTTGTTTAATTCTCTTGCTGTTTCTCTTTTTTGACGTATTTTATTCCTAATTTCTTTTTCAAATAAAACAAGTTTATCTAATTCATTTTGTAAATCATTAGTGTCTTCTTTTTTGATTTTATCTACACTACTTAAAATAATCTTTTGAATATCTTTCTCCATATTAAATAATTCTTTTTCATACTCAAGAAAGTTTTTTTCTTTAAAATTATTTAAAGCATCTATTTTATTTATAACTTTGCCTTGTTTATCTTTATAGTGCAAATCAAAAATTTTATCTTTAAGTTGATTTTTTTCATTTTGAAGTATAGAAACCTCTTCTTTCAAAGATTTAATTTCTTCTTCAAGTTTACAAGCTTTATTATAATATATATCACGTTCTTGTATGACTTTACTATCGTCAAAATCTTTAACAACGTTACTTAGCTTATCTAAAGTACTTTTCTGTTCTTCTAATATATTTTTCAAATCATCTACTTTCAAAAAATAGTCTCCTTTTAAAATATTTCAAATATTTTTATTTATCTTTTCGCTCCATAATAAGTTTTTGTAACTCCTCAAGAAAAACTTCAATATCTTCAAATTGCTTGCAAACAGAGGCAAATCGAACATAAGCAACTTCATCAAGAAGTTTTAATTCTTCCATAACAAAAACACCTATATCAAAGGAGGTAACTTCTTGTACTCCTAAAGCATATAAATTATTTTCTACCTTATTAACAAGAATTTCAATTTCTTCACTTTTAATTGAACGTTTATTACAAGCGTTTAGTACGCTATTATAAATTTTTTTTCGTGAATAAGCTTCTCTTGTGTTATCTCTTTTTATAATTAATATTTCTATCATCTCAACACGTTCAATAGTCGTAAATCGCCTATTACAAACATCACAACAACGTCTACGTCTTATATCTACCTCTTCATTAGCACTTCTTGAATTTATAACTTTTGTTTCATTGTTTCCACAAAAAGGACATTTCATTTTATCACCAAATTTTTAATTTATTATTCTTTAGCTAAGTTAATTATTTCAACATCATATCCAACTTCAAATATTATATTTAAAACAAATTTAAAGTTTTCTTCATAACCACTCGCCTTAAATTCGATTTTCCCTAAAAAATTGCCCTTCATATCGTTATCACCTAGTCTTTTATCAAGCTCTATAGCAACTCTTTTAGCAGGGTTTATAAACTTAATAGGATAGTATTCATCAGCAGCTTCTTGTAAAGCCTTAATCATAATGGGAAAATGAGTACAAGCAAGTATAATAGTATCAACTTTAGCATCTATCATATCTTTTAAATAAAACTTAGCCCCTTCATAAGCCATTCTAGTATTATGTAATCCATTTTCTGTTAAAGGTACAAAAATAGGTGCCGCCTTTTCTACAACATTAATATTTTTATCAAGTTCTTTAATAAACTTTTTATGAACACCATATTTTATTGTATTACTAGTTGCAAGAATCCCAATATTTTTGCTTTCTGACTCAACTGCTTCTTTAGCACTAATTTCAATTAAGCCTTGAAACAAAATACCACTAGCTTTATATTTATCTTCAATATCTTCTAAAACTGTAGCACAAATAGTGTTACAAGCAACAACAATAGCTTTAACATTTAATGTAATAAAATAATCTATTATTTCGCAAGCATATTGAAAAAGTTTTTTAGGCTCAAGGTTACCATATGGTGCTCTTAATGAATCACCGAAATATATAAACTTTTCGCAAGGCAAAACTTTAAGTAATTCATAGGCAATAGTTAATCCACCTACTCCGGAATCAAAAACCCCAATAGGTCTGTTATCGTATTCCAAAAAATTACACCTCCCTATATATGTAGTTTCCCTTTGTATCTATAGATACAATAACAGGCAATTCAAAAACTTCAAGACGTCTTAAAGCTTCAGTACCGAGATCCTGAAAAGCTACAACCTCTACAGACTTAACGCACTTACTCATAAGAGCACCTGCACCGCCTACAGCAGAAAGATACAGACCTTCTACCTCTTTAACAGTATCAACAACCTCTTGACTTCTAAAGCCTTTGCCAATCATATTTTTAAGTCCCCATTTTAAGAGGTATGGAGAATAAGCGTCCATTCTTATAGAAGTAGTAGGTCCTATACTACCTATAACTTTATTTGGAGGAGTTGGACATGGACCAGCATAGTAAACAGTTGCACCTTTTAAATCTACATTAAGTGTTTCACCTTTTTCTAAAAGTTCAACTAACCTTTTGTGACCAGCATCTCTTAAAGTGTAAATAACACCAGTTAAATAAACAACTTCACCTATATTTAAACTTCTAGCATCTTCTAAGGATATAGGCGTACTTATAATCTTTTTCATAGCTTCACCTCTATAAAATTATTTCTTTATGACGAGTAACGTGGCAACCGATATTTACAGCAACAGGCAATCCTGCAATATGAGTAGGAAAAGTATTAATATGAATAGCTAAGGCAGTAGTCTTGCCACCAAACCCACCAACACCGATATTAAGTTCATTTATCTTTTCCAAAAGTTCAACTTCAACTTCATTCCAAAATTCATTTTTATTTTTAGAGCCAACTTCACGAAGTAACCCTTCTTTAGCCATAATTGCACTTTTTTCAAAGTCACCACCAACACCAACGCCAATTACCATAGGAGGACAGGCATTAGGTCCCGCAGTCTTTACAGTATTAATGATGAAGTTTTTCACACCCTCTATTCCCTCTGAAGGCTTAAGCATAGCGATTTTAGACATATTTTCAGAACCAAATCCCTTAGGTGAAACTGTAACTTTAACTTTATCGCCTTCAACGATTTTATAGTGAATAATAGCCGGCGTATTATCTTTAGTATTTTCACGTATAACAGGATCTTTAACAACGGATTTTCTTAAATATCCCTTTTCATAACCTCGTCTAACGCCTTCGTTTATCGCATCTTCAATATTACCTATAAAGTGAACTTCTTGCCCCACTTCAATGAAAACAACAGCCATACCAGTATCTTGGCATATAGGTAAATTTTCATTTTTAGCTATTTGAGTATTTTCTATAAGTATATTGAATAAGTCTTTAGATATCTCTTGTTCTTCTTTTTCTATAGCCTTATTAAAAGCTTTTTCTATATCATCACTTACATAATAGTTACTTTCAATACAAAGTTTTTCAATTTCATTTGTTATAATATTTACATCAAAGTCACGTATACTCATTATTCATTTGCCTCCACATATATTTTATTTATGTCTTTTCTATCTTTATCTTTTCCGCATAACCCAACAAGTAAAAAATCGCCCTTATCTTCAATAAACTCTTGTATAAGTCTAAAATTATCAATATATTTTGTATTTTTCACATGAATACGAGGGCCGGTACAATATTCTATAAAGTCGCCTATTTTTATATGTGTTTCATCGTAATATGAAACATCAATATTTTTACTAATATAGTGTAAAACTCTTTCTTGCAAAGTAGAAATTTCAAAGTCTGGTTTTTCTTTAAAACGTAATACAAAGCCTCCTCTTACATCTTCAAAAGTATATTTCAAAGTATTTTTATATTCTACATTTATTATGTGTAGTAATAAGTCTTCTGAAGTATGTATCATTTTTCTTATTTTAACAGATTCAAAAACGATTTTATATATATCAGAAGGCAAAGGACCAAATATAGTAGGGCGAGTAACAATAATTTCAGCCCCAATACCTACTAATAGGTCTGCATTTAGGTTTAAGTATGGGTAAATCAAATCAAAATGTTCAATAATAACACGTCGCTTTTTATCCAAAGCACCCTTTACAAATTGTACAATGTCAAACATTTGAGTAAATGCCATTTGAAAACGCATATCAATATGATAAGTAGTTTGTGTATAGTCATTATCAAGATTAGTTTTAATTTGCATAAGCCTAAGTGGATTTATTACATCATCATCATTAGTTAAACTTAAACCGGGAAACATACCCTTTATTATAGAAGACTTACCACTTCCAGCATCACCTACGATACCTATAAGTCTATCTCTATGGTTTAAATGGCGACCTGCAAGCTCATCACCTAAAGTTAAAAGTCTTTCAGCTCCACGAGGAGCAAAATAGACTGAATAAAAAGATGCTTCATAAATAGCTCTCATATATTACCTCCATAAAAAGTGAAATTTGAATTTATCATACAAACTCAAACTATAAAATCTACATCACACAAAATTTAACAAAGCCCTTCAAGAGTATTTCTTTACTGACTTTTCAGCACCTTATTTTCAAGTGACAACGTTGCAAAATTCAAGAAATGGCATATTACAAAAGAAAAGAGCAAATTTTCATACTAATAAAAAAGGTATAGAAAAAGTTCATTTTCTATACCTCCCTTAACTAATAATATTTTACACCAAGTTTAAAATTTCCCAAAAGAAAAACTGTAATTCATAAATACAAAATAAAATTACATTTTTTCGATTTAATGCAAATTTAACTTAAAAATTTGTCTAGTTAAAATCAAAGGAAAGTATCCATTATTCTAACTATATATTACCACATATTTTACTATATTTCAAATTCAAAATTCATAAGTGGTATATGTTGTTGTGCTCCATATACATCAGTTTCTCCAAGATCCCCAGAACAAATAGGACGTTTAATAGTAATTTTAATAGCCTTAGCAGGAGGAAAATCTATAATACCAAGTATATCGTCTTCTGAAATATTATATAACTTAGCAAAAGAAGTTTTATTTATAACCTTCGCATTTGACACCATCTGAAAAAATTCATCAGTTTTAAAAATTATATCAAAAGTAAGTTCATAAGGTCCTGCATTTTTAGAACGAATAACATCAGCTATATCAAAAAGTTTCATTTACTTCAACTCCCCTTTCATACAGTCATACATCTCAATATTAAAAAGCTCTAATCCGTCTTTTGTTTCAATTATATGATACATATTAAAATTGTATACTTCACCGGCTTTAAAGTCTGAAGGAGAAAAAGGAAAAGCTAAGTTTCCAGCAGTTGATTTACGGTTATTATAACCAAAATGAAGTAAAGTAGAACGTGCAAAAGAACAAATAGTAGCCGAAACATCTTCACTATCAGCGATACTTTCTATAACGATACCAAGTTCAATAGGCTCTTTATGACTAAATCCTTCAAAGATACCCATAACGCCATTTTTACCATATATTTTAAAATCTAAAAAGTAATCTTTTAAATCTTCAAAGTTATTAGCAACACGTTCCTTAACTTCAATTATAATATCATCTATTTGAGAAATCATAATAGGGTCAATAGTAGCACAAATAGATACAGTTCTATAACCTACTTTTTTAGCACCTTCAAGTTTAATAGTATATTTTTCAGAAGGCACAAACTTTGACCCCCTAACTACAACAGAATTTTCTGTCTTTTGCTCAAAAGTTGTGTTAGTTAAATCAATAATGCCACCCGGTCCCGGTAAAATATAAGGGTTAGATTTTTCATATAAAGTATGTGCCGCAACAGATAAAGTTGTGCACTTTCTTTTATTTGATAAAGGCATAAGTTCAAAGTAGTCCTCACCTAAAATACCAAACATACAGTCAGAGCCACTTCCCGGAGTCGATGCAATAGCAGCACACTCAAGTATCTTACCCATATGAAGTGCCAAACCGGGGTCAAACCCTTCCTTTATACCAAGTGCAGCAAAAACAACAGGGTCATAAGCACGACCAGAAACAATAACTTGACAGCCCATATCAAGAGCTTTTATAAAAGGTTCAACACCCATTTGACCAACAATATAAGTTGACAAATCCACTTCATCTTCACTTAATGTTGGAGCAGGCTCAAGAGGCAATACTTTACCTTCTATTAAACTTGTTTTAACAAGATTTTTATCTATATCAGCAGGGATAATACCGAGTTTAAACTCTAGTTCCTTTTCCTTAGAAATTTCTTTTATTATATCAACAGTCCAGTCAAGATGAGGTTTAGCACCACTTCCACCACCAGTACCAACAAGAACAGGTATATTTTTCTCTAAAGCATTTGTTATCATAATATCAAGGTCACGTTTTACAGCTTTTCTATCAGTAAAGGACTTACCAGCCCCTAAGTAATAAGGTCCGGGATCTGTAGAACCAGCGTCAACAGCTATAACATCAGGATTTTTTTTCATACCTTCCATAAAGCTTTCTAAGGGAAATCCATAACCCAAAATAGCAGTAGGTGATAAAACTCTTATTTCTTTCATAGAAACTCCTTTCGTTCCAAGTAATTTAAACTATTAAATTACTTACTAAGTAAAGCTAAAATTCTACTCATTTCATTATACACAATCATAAAGCCTTCATCTACACCCATACCAGGTTTAGCTAACATTTGGTCAGGAGATATAGCCACAGATATATGAGTACAAACTTGTGCAGAACGTTCAGTTTCGTTACAAGTGCCACCTAAATATGCACCAAAATTTTTTTCTTTACAGTATAAGATAGCTTCGATACTGTTGTTTATACCACCTAAATCAGGTGTCTTAACTTGAGCCCAATGTCCAGCTTTATTATCAGCAAAATAGATAACATCTTCTAAAGTATTACACCACTCATCAGCAACAATAGGAACGTTAATTCCTTTTTTCTCACAAGCTATTCTTATATCACGCAAAGCACACATAGTGTCTTCTCTGTTACCAGCATCAACAGGACCTTCTATACGGATATTTAAAGGACTAGCAGCTTTTTCTACCTCACCTAAATAGTTTGCGATAGCTTCAATATCATTATCAAAAACTATTCCTAGCATACCGTATACATCTATATGAATATCAGGTGAATATCCTACTCCACCATGTTCAATTATTCTATTTTTAAGCCAAACTATATATTCTAAAAGTTTTTCGCCCTTTTCTCCAGTCTTACTTATATGGTTAAATAAAGCGTGAGGTAAAACATCAGCACCTTTTAAAATCATTTTATCTGCATTTAAATATCTATCATCACCACTTTGCGTAAAAATAGGTATCATAGTCTTACTTAATGTCGTTTTATACTCCTCGCTTAAAACTTCACACATAAGTTTTTTGTTAGCCTTTGCAACTGCATCTAAAATAGCCTGAGTAACACCATATCTTATAGCAGTATGTAAGCCTTTGCCATCTTTTTTAACAATATCTTCAACCATTTTTGATAAATCTCTAAAACTTGTTAATTCCACATCAATAAGAATAGGTTCTACATATTCTTTTATAACTTTTATAAAATCTTCTGCTATAAATAATGGGTCACGTCCACCTGCTCCAGAATATTGAACAGCAGCACAGTCGCCATAAGCTACTTGTCCATCTTCAAGTACAAGCATAACAGAAATGCTTTCACCAGCAACACGGATATTTTGAAATCCTTCAGTTTTAGGCTCACCTACATATATGTTGCCGTCAACTTTCGCACCAGACTTAATAGCTTTTTGGTCATCAAAGAAAAATCCTGTTTTACCAGCACTACAAACCACTTTTTTTATTTTCATAATACACCTCATATAAAATAAATTTTTTGTTACATACCTTACCTATTAAAAGTTTTGTGGTCGTCCAACTAAACAACCTTTACCTATAGCATAAATATCATCAACAACCATTTGGAATGTAACTTCACGACCTTCAGCATTACCTCTTTCTTGAAGTTTTCCATTATGAAAGTCTATAACGTCTTTACTAAATGGTAAGTTGCCAGTATCAAGAAAACGTATAGCACCGTCATTATCACGACTTGGCAAACACTTACCAGCATTGTATTTAGATGGTGCAAATGGTACATCAATTATACCAGCTTCAAAGGCACGTACAGAACCTGTAGCAAAATCGCCATTACCGAGTTCAAAAGTCTTACTTAAAATAGCCTCCATCTCAGCTTCAATGATTTCACATTCCTTTTCAACAGCAGGTAGATTTAAAAAGCTTTGGTCTTTTAACATAGAAACAACTTGTTTAGTAGTTCTAAGACCTTGAGCATTTGCCTCCATAGTTGGAACACCTAAAGCCTCATGAGGAGTTTTAACGATAACTTTAGTAGCAGAACTTAAAGCAGCAGCAGTAGCACCGAGAGAAATAACGCCAAAAGCCTTTGGCTCATCAGCAGGGAAACCACCCATCCATTGATGTAAAACAGTAGTAACTTTAACTCCCCTATATCCAAACTTATCTAAATATTTTTCTGTCATACGTCTTAAAGACTTAATAGCCGCAACGTCTTGAATAATATTACCACATTGTCCATATCCAACAGTTAAGTGCTTAACGCCTTGTTCAGCAGCAAGTAAAGACTCTAAAACAGCAACGCTATTTGATATAGAAGGAGGTACAAGAGTACCTGTTAAAGGACCAAAGGGTTCTCTATTTATGGTAACACCAGCTTCTTCATATAGACCAACTAAACGGTCGACATATTGCCAATCATATATTGTTTTTTCTAAAGAATGGTCTTTTGAATAAGGTATATTATAAGATATACCACCACCCTCGTAAGATGTAAACCCACCAGCAAGAGTTATTTCCGTTAAAAGTCTTGCATCAGGTGTGCCGTGACGTACTTGAACAGGTGATTTAACAGAAGATGTAACTTTACGACAAATTTCTACACCATGATTTACAGCAGGGAAACCATTTAACATAGAACGACCTGTTGTCTTACTTTCTTCTATACCAACACTTGCTTCTTTATATCTGTTATGTCTTGTATAACTATCAATAGTAGAAGGTAAAAGGTCAGCCTCACCTTCTTCTTCTAAATATTTTAAAAGTTTTATATGTTCTTCAGGTAAAGCAACACCAGCACGAGGTTGAATTAAAGTTAAGCCATTTTCATCAGCTTCATCAAGTTTTTTACTAAATCTTTTATCATCAGTAATTGTCTTTTGATATTCAATAGCTTTGTTAAAATCAACACCTTTACCCGTTTCCCAACTTTGAAGGATTTCTTTTTGTATACTATAGAAAAGTTCATCATTCAGTTTTTTGTTTTTAAGTTCCATATATGCTCTCCTTAAATTTTATAAAATGTTTAAATACTTCAAAAATATTTTTTTACCTTTTTCTTTTATATAATCCTCTTCTTTAAATAGAAGACCTAAACTTGTTATACAGTTTTTTTCATCAATAACAAATTGTGCATTTAAAGGCTTAAGAGCCTTATCGTCTTCAATTTTGTATAAAGCAGCACTTAAAACATCTTTAGGGTCTATAGCATTAACGATAGCACCACCAGCACCTATTATAGTTTTAGTATCAGTTAAATCCTTACCATGCTGCATAAAAACTTCACCTACTAAAGTATAAGTACTTTCAAGATATCCGCAATGGCGTTTTGTACTTTCGTCTATACCAAATTTTACAACAGAAATTTCAATAGCCTTTTCAATATCGTTTGTAGGTAAATAGTCTGGTTTTTCTATACAATATTTTAAATATTTTTCTATATCTTCATATTTAAAGCCCGTTTCTTTTTCTATAAACTTAATAACTCTATCTTCTAAAAAGAAAGATAAGGAATATCTCATACCGATATCACCTTCAACAGAACGTTTATTATAAGGTTCTTTAAGACCTACTAGAGCAACTTTATCTCTTTTAGGGTTACCTTCATTTATAGAATAAACATCACAAGTAGCACCACCCATATCAAAAGCTAAAATATTACCAAACTCTTTTTCAAAAATAGCAAGACCATTTAAAAAAGCAAGTGGTGTAGGAATAATATCTTGATGCACTTCATTTTGCAATTTCTGTAAACCTTTAGCTTGAATGATTTTTTCGATAAAAAGCTGTCTTATACATTCTTTTGCAGGTTCTATATCGAGTTTACCAAAAACAGGCATAACATTAGTTGCAAATCTTAAATCTTTTTTACCACCAACAGCATTTTCGATATCTTTTTTGCATTTATTATTACCAGCATAAACTATAGTAAAATCGCCTTTTATTTCTCCTAAAGCAGTAGCATTTTTAATAACAACTTCTTTATTACCACCGTCAATACCTCCCGTTAAAAGAACTATTTCTGTATTAAGGTTTTCGATTTCTAAAAGGTCATCTTTAGATAACTCATAAGAATATACATTAAAAAGCTTAGCACCAGCAGAAGTTGCGGCAAGTTTACCTGCCTTAGCAGAAAGGTCGGTAACAAGACCAACACTAACCATTTTTAAGCCACCTTTTGCCGAACTTGAAACAAGTACCTTGTCAAATTTAATATCTCCAATATCTTTTTTAAGTAAGTTTACAGCATTTTCAAACCCTATATATATATCAGTAATAATAGTTGTAAAACTTTTAGCAAAACCTAAAATTTCTTCTTTTTCAAAATCAACAGCCAAAACTTTAGTAAAAGTACTACCTACATCAGCAAGTAAATAAATCATAAAATCACCCTTAAATATTAAAATCTATTTTTATATCACGGATACTTTCTTCAGGTGTTGTCCCGGGTGGGTAAACTCTATCAAATCCCATATCCAAAAACTTTTTTTCAACATCTTTAAAATCGGCTTTACCAACAACAATGTTACCACCAACATAAAGCTTAATACCATTTAAACCAGCCTCATCGCACAAATCTCTGAGTCCACGACAGTCTATTTCTCCATGTCCATATAAAGATGAAACAACTATAGCGTCTGCACTAGACTCAATGGCAGCTTCAACAAACTCTTTTTGAGAAACCATAACACCAAGATTGACAGTTTTAAAGCCTGCTTTGCCAAAGGCGAAATCTAAAATCTTGTTGCCTACGGCATGAACATCTGCACCGATAACACCTAAAACTAATGTAACCTCTTTCATAGAAACATCTCCTTTAAAATATAATTCACTTTAAGTAAACCAGTTTAATATATTCATTCAAGTTTTAATAATGAGTAATTTGAATATAAATGTCTACTCTAAGTAGTTTATTTATTTATGTCAATTATACACGATAATTATTACAAGGTCAATTATTTTTGTTTATTTTATCACTTTTTTTATAAACTAATCACGTTTTTTTAAATATTATTACCAAATTTAAATTGTACTCAGCTTATTTATTGAAGTAATTTTTTATTAATTTTTCACTTAGGAGCTAATAGTTAAAATGTTAAAATCTAAAAAAGTGTGTAAACATTAATTTTTATATTTACATATAGTACATTAAAAAATATAATTATATCTTTTTTGTGTAACAATTTTTAATAGTTAAAAAACAGAACAACTTTTAGAAACGGCTAAAAAGTTGGTTTCTAAGCGGACTAAAATTATGTAATAAATTAAATTTTAAATTTATTACATATAAATGGTGTATTTTTATGCGTCACTCAGTAGCAATTTTCCTTATATGTAATTTAGTTTCCTATCTATAAAAATTAATTTCCTATATTTTCTATATTTATTTTTTTGAATAATAAATAAAATTACAATTCAAAAATTAATAATATGAAATTAGAACCACTACATAGCTAATTTATATAAATACACCCCTTTACAAAGGAATAAAGCTGCTCGTAGAAGGTATATAAACTATTTAATTTTTAAAAGACAATTTCACCTTTTATTGCGCAAAAAAAATTTATCTTATAACAAAAAAGTACTAAATGTTTCCATTAGTACTTAGATATAGCACCGTTGCAAAATTCAAGAAATGGCACATCGCAAAAGAAAAAATCAAATTTTCATACTTTTGTCAAAAGCCGCAAAGCCGTTGTTTTGTAAAGAACCCGACGAACAAGGGCGACGAAGTCGTTTTCACGTAGTGAAAATTCCGATATTAAAATGGATTTTTCTATATTTTGCAATGAAGCCCATATAATAAAATTATTTTAGGATTTTCCCACGTATATCTACGTCACTGTTATTAAATCCTATATTAAACCAACTTTCAAGCACTTTTTCAGTCATAGCGATAAAGTCGTGTATTTCAGCATTACCTTCAACAACAATAGGAATATTTTCTAAAGCCTCCCCATTTAACATAAGAGCAACAAACCCTATTTCATCACCTTCCTTAACAGGTGCTTCTAAGGTTTTTTTATATTCTGCTTTAACTTCAAAGGTTTCGACTTCATCACTCCTAAGAGGTAATCTGATTTTTTCAGTAACATTATAATATACAGGTAACTCTAACACCTTTGAATTAACTATATCAATATATCCTATTTCTTTTTTTCCAGCGTCAATCAAATCATAATATTTATAGTTGTTGAAGCCATAGTTTAATATCTCATATGTATCTGTCCACTTACCCTCTTTACCAGTAGCCCCCCAGCCAGCTTGAAGAACAACGGATATAAGTTGCATATCACCTCTTGTAGCACTACCAACAAAACAATTTGCAGCTAAATTAGTGTACCCCGTTTTAACGCCATTCCCTCCTTCATAGGAAGTAAGTAACCTATTTTTATTTGATACATTATATGTTTTTTTATCACTTTTAAAAGTATATGTACTTGTTGATATAATTTTGCAAAACTCCTCGTTATCTAAAGCATATTTTGTAATTATTGCTAAATCATAAGCAGTTGTATAGTGACCCTCCTCGTCTAATCCATTTGGGTTTTTAAAGGAAGTGTCCATAGCGCCTATTTCTTTCGCCTTATTTGTCATCATATCAGCAAACCCCTCAACACTACCTCCAATAGACTCAGCTACAACAATAGAAACATCATTAGCTGACTCTAACATAAGTGGATAATATAAATCTCTTAAGGTAAATTCTTCCCCCTCCACAACATCAAGTTGCACATCTGGTGCACGACTTGCACGACTAGACACAACCACTTCTTCATCTCCAGTAGCATTTTCAAGAGCAACAAGTAACGTCATAATTTTAGTTGTTGATGCCATAGGCATAACTTCGTATTGATTTTTACCCCAAAGAACACGTCCACTTTCTTTGTCTATTAGTATCCCACTTTTAGAACTAATACTTGGCAAATCATCAGCAAAAGCACTAATCGAATTGTTAAAAATAAAAATAAATAATAAAAATACAATAAAAATTTTTTTCATAAAAACCCCTTAAAATGTATTTCAAATTTTTCAAGTCACCATTGTAAATTAAAAAATTTTTCTTATAAATTATAATATTTTCATATACTCTTAAATATTCATTTATTTTAAACTTTTATATAATTTATTAAAAAGACTTGAATATTTTTTTAAAAAGAAGTAAACTTAATTGGCAACGTTGCAAAATTCAAGAAATGGCACATTGCAAAAAAAAATCAAATTTTTATACTTTTGACAAACGCCTGAAATAGCAAAAGACGCCATTTCCACAATTTTTGTCAAAAGCCACAAAGCCGTTGTTTTGTAAAGAACCCGACGAACAAGGGCGACGAAGTCGTTTTCACGTAGTGAAAATTCCGATATAAAAATAGATTTTTCTATATTTTGCAATGAAGCCAATCGTGTAAAAGCTTTATTTATTAATATAATTTTAACATTAAAAAAAGTTGTATGCACAAAAGTACATTACAACTTTGAAAATTTAACAACATAAAAAAGAATTTTTATAGATGTAAATAAATAAAGTAATGTAGCTCTCCACACATAATGCGACAGTCAATAACATTTTATATTATCAACCAGAAAAAAAGTAATAACAATCCTTTTTTTTCTTCGGCACTTACACCTTTTAATATAGCTCATAGCCTGTTAAAGCTCACTATATCTACTCTTTGCAACTGCACCTCTACCATAGATTAATTAATTTTACATATTCAAATATTTAATGGTGTTATTATACATCATCTTTACATCTTTGTAAAGCATTGTTAAATTCTAAATTATTATTATTTAAAAATAAATTGCTATTAACATAGCTATAGCCGACACTCCAATAGGAATACAAGCATATTTTACTTTATCAAAAATTTCATTAAATCCATTTCTAAAACCTCTTAAGTATAAGGCATATACAACAAAAGATATCAGTAACATACTTAAAAACAACCTTAGTATATCTCCATCTGCTATAGTATTCATAGCATCATAACTTATAAAACCTATAATTAAAGTAGTGTATACTATAGGTAAAACAGTATCAAACTTTTTAAAAAGAAAGCCACTACCTAAGTTTTCAACTTCACGTAAATTGTATAATTTTTTCCCATAATAGAAAAATAAGCCTATACAAACTATAAGGAATATAAAAAATATATACTCCTTAGACATTAAAACTGTAGAATATATGTTAAGGACAATAGTCATAGATACTACATTAATTAATAAACTGCTTAATCTACCAGAAGTAATAAAAAAGAAAACAAATATAAAAAACATAAGTAAATCTCTTAATATTTCATTTAAGAATTTATATCCATTATCTATGGAAAGAGTTACTCCTTCAGCATTAGTATAAATAAGATATAATTTAATTAGAAGTATTATGATATAAGGTAACCAGATACCTACAATACTTCGTATTAACATAAAATTATAAAATTTATTTTTACTAAAAGGAACACTTACCCATATATCCATTTCCCCAATATCGAGTAAATGACCATATATTAAAAGTAAATTAAAAAAACATATAGGTACTATAAGAATACTTAAAGCGCCAACATAAAAATTCACCCAGTAAAAATTAAATATGCTAGGTATAGCATTCAACCCAAGAGATATACCTAACATTCCAATAAAAAGTACAAGTACAAGCTTAACTTCACTTTTAATTTCTTTAACTAAATAATTCATAATAAAACCTCCTTACTATTAATGTTGATACCAAAAAACGATTATAATAATAACTACTAAATATCCTATAGTAGGAAACACTAGTTGCACCGAATTTTTTAATATTTTTTTAAAATTAAAGTCTTTTAAAAACAAACAATTAAGTATAGTATAACTTAAAAGAGTTATACCAAAAAATATAATATTACCTATAACACCAGCGTTTGTTCTACCTATATTATTTGTAGAAAGTCCAAAAATAGCAGTAAATGGCTCAAAAAAATTAATATTACCAAAGTAAAAAGTAAGTATAGCACCTAAACTTGCAGAAACAATAGTAGCAAAAAATATTTCAGCACTTCTAAACATAAACAATCGACCTAGTTTTTCAGCAAGTCTATATTTCATTAAAATTTTTGATAATAAAATCAAAGCAGTAGACAATAAAATAATTATAATAGAAATTTCTTTAGAGTATACAAAATAATTAGTTTTGTTTAAAAATCCTAAAAATATTAATATCACTAAGAAAGTTAATATAGGAAGTGCAAAGCTTGCAGATATAACATTTATAAATATACAAAAACTTACAACAATTAATACAATAGCAATACACCACAATATTAAATCAAAACTTAAAACAAAAGAACCTGTAACATTACTATAAGAATATATTATATCAATAAGTGGAATAATCGTTATAATAGCAGTTTTCAAAAGTAAAGAGTTAAATAGCGTACTTCTTTTCATACCTAAACTATATATTACATCTTTATTTTCTCTTTTATTTATAATTTCAAAGATATCATAAGTTATCACGCCTATAGCGAATAAAGTAATAGATGTATAATCATTTATAAATATTATTACCAACAACATGGAGTACTTTAATATATTATGAAAGACAAAGTTAAAATTAATGTTCATATTTCCCCTCCTCAACTTTGTAAACCATAACTTCTTCTGCACTTAAGGAAAAAACATCGTAAATAGGTGGATTTAAAGAGTTAAAATATTGATTTATATAATCTAAGTCACCTTTAGCTATAATAGTATAAACTGAACCCTTTTGGTCAATTTTTAGTATTTCAAAATCTTTAGGAGAGAAATCAACTTCATCTTTAAAAGCAACTTGAATTTTAAACATATTAAAACGTTCCTCGTTGTTATCTTCTAGCTTGTTATTATTAAGCATAATAATGTTATCACATATATTTTCAAGTTCATTTATATTATGACTGGATATAATTAATGTAATACCACGTTCTTCCACTTCTTCAAGTAATAGTTTTTTAAGTTTTACTCTTATAACAGGGTCAATGCCTTCAAAAGCCTCATCAAGAAGTAAATATTCCATATCAAAGCATAAATTTATAAATAAGAAAGCTTGTTTTTTCATACCCTTTGAAAACTTTGAAATCTTATCATCTTCATTAAATTCAAAAAAATTTTTTAACTTTTCATATCTTTCTTCATTTTTTTTGCCATATATAGCTTCAAAAAATAAAATATACTTTTTAATAGTATCTTCAACTAAAGGAGGATTTTCATCAACTATATAAAATATGTTTTTCTTTGCCTCTTCGCTATCATATATATCATATCCATTATAAGCTACAACCCCTGAAGTAGCCTTATATATACCAGCCATAATTCTAAGTAAAGTCGACTTACCAGCACCATTTATACCTATAAGACCGTATACTTTACCTCTTTCAAAAGTATAATTTATATTATTAAGAACTTCCTTTTCACCGAACTTTTTAACTAAATTTTTAACAACTAACATTTTTTCACCTCATCAACTATTTTTTTTATATCTTCAATGCCAACACCAAGTTCTATTAAGTTTTTGACTTCTTCCTTAAAATTTATAATTGCTTTTTCCATATATTTTAAAGTTTCTTCTCCTTGCACACTTTTTACAAAAACACCCTTACCGGCTTGTGTTTCTACAAAACCTAAAAGTTCAAGTTCCTTATAAGCCTTCTGAACTGTATTTGGATTTAAAATCAACTCCGAAGATAAACTTCTAACGGAAGGTAACTTATCCCCATCTTTTAAGATTTCTTTAAATATTAAATTTTTAACTTGCTCAACGATTTGAGTATTTATGGATATAGGCGAATTTTTTTCTATATTTAACAATAAAACACCTCCTAACTGTATTACTGTATTACTGTATTACTGTATTACTGTATTACTGTATTACTTCAATAGTACTGTATCTGTATTATATATCTAGTACACTTAAATGTCAATAGTAAAATTTTTAATTTTTATTTTTATTTTTACTTTTAAAATAAAAAAACTGTAAAAAACTTAAGTTTTTTACAGTTACATATATATTTAGTGAAGATGCAAAAAGGTTAGAAAAAAATTATATTCCACGAATATTAACCTTCGACATATATTTTTATTACATAAAAATATGCGAGTATCATCTCACTATTTTTGTTTACGTTCCCACTATTGTTATTTTTTCTTTACGCCCTTATCATAACCTACATATTTAGTTAAGTTGACCTATAAAAATTACTTTATTTTAATTTTGTCCAAGAACAAGATTAGCCTTTGAATTTAAAGTTAAATCTCCTCTTTTACCTTGTAAAAAGTCATAATAACCGGCACTACCTATCATAGCAGCATTATCTGTACAAAGAACTGGTTTTGCAACATACATTTGAAAGCCATTTTTTTCGCAAGCTACCTTCATTTTATTACGTAACCCTTGATTACAAGATACGCCACCAGCAAGTACAACAAGTTTGTTATTAGTAAACTTTGTAGCCTTAATTGTTTTACTTACTAATATATCTGTTACTGCCTCTTGAAAACTACAAGCGACATCACATACTTTAAAATCTGTATTATTCATTTTAGATGTATTTATAAAGTTTAAAACATTAGATTTTAATCCTGAAAAACTAAAGTTAAAATCATCGTTATTCATCATAACACGTGGAAAATCGTATAAATCTTTACCTTCTTTTGCCAAAAGGTCAATTTTAGGGCCACCGGGATACTTTAAGTCTAAAACTCTTGCGATTTTGTCATAAGCCTCCCCAGCAGCATCATCTAAAGTCTTACCTAATATTTCATAGGAACAATAATCTTTTACCTGAACAAGATGCGTATGCCCACCGGATACAACAAGACATAAAAATGGTGGCTTAATTTCATTATTTTCTAAATAGTTCGCAGCAATATGACCCTCAATATGATGAACAGGAATAAGAGGCTTATTGTATCCGAAAGCTAAAGCCTTAGCATAGTTAACACCTACAAGTAAAGCACCTTCAAGTCCCGGTCCATAAGTTACAGCAATACCGTCAATATCTTCTATATTTGTATTTGCTTGTAATAGTGCCTCATCAACAACAATAGCAATATTTTCTATATGATTACGAGAGGCAATTTCAGGAACAACTCCACCATATTTTTCGTGTATATTTATTTGAGATGAAATAACATTTGATAAGATTTTTCTGCCGTTAACAACAACAGACGCACTAGTTTCGTCACAAGAAGTTTCGATTCCTAAAATAATAATATCTTTTTCCATATATCCTACTCTCTTGATAAAATATCCCAACGATGAATTTTCCAATCGCCATCTTCAAGATATAATGCATATTCTTTAGTAAAGTTTTGTATACCACTCCAGTACTCTTTAACTGTAACATAAGCAATAGTACTGTTAGCATCATCATATCGAAGATCTTGTAACTCATAAGTCAACATTTTTACACCATAAGTTTGCCCCTCAACGATTTCTTCTAAAGCAGCTTCTTTTTGTATTTCATAAGGATTAAGCACTTGTAACTCACGAGTGTACATAAGACGCATTTGCCATATAAGTTCTGAAGTGTAAGTAACATCAGCTTCTCCCGAGTATAAGTATTTATAAATATCATAGTAATATTCTACAACAGCCTTAGGACTTTCTGGATAATCAGTTTCAAGATTTTTTTCAAGTAAAATCTCGCCTTGATCTACAGGAAGTTCACTATATTCCTTCATTTTAAGGTAAACCCCTACACATATAGCTATAATACATAAAATAAGAATTAAAATAGTAATTATAGTTGCTGAACTAGAATTTTTTTTATTAGCTTTAGCCATAAACACCTCTATTTATTTTTATAGTATTAAATAAATTATAACATTTTCCCTTAAAAATATCAATACAATATGTATATCACATTATTGTTAAGTGCCTTTAACTTTGTTTTGCAACTATACCATATTTTTAGGAATTGGCATCATTGCAAAATGCAATTATGCCAAGATTTGCGAAGCAAATACAAGACGCCCCAAAATGCGACAGTTTCTAGGAATGGCTAAAAATTGAGCTTTGACCCTTGTTAACATACACTAAAGTACACTTCGCTGTGGGCAACGCGTGTACTAAAGGTACTCTAAAAGATGAATTTTTTGACTCAGTAGTTTTGCTTCGCAAAACCCACTTACTACGTAAGTGTTCGGGCTTCTTCCCGATACAATCAGTAGTTTTGCTTCGCAAAACCCACTTACTACGTAAGTGTTCGGGCTTCTTCCCGATACAATATGACAAAGAAAATGGTGTATTTTTAGGCGTTGCCAATTGGCAATTATTTTTATTTTTCATTACAAAACTTCAAAAAAGCAGTAAAATTAAATTAAATATTAAAAAGAACTGTATAAAATCCTTTATAAAGTTTTATACAGTTCTAATAAATTATTCACTTTTTTGTTTTTTATATTCATAATAAATATGGAAATTTTTAAAATAAACTAAACCACCATATACTAAAGCTATTACAATAAATAAAATATATATTTTTCCAAAAATACTAAAATCAATATTTTTAAAGTTAAGAGTAAACTTACTTATAACAAGAGTTGCATTATTAAAAACTTCATATATATTCATAACAAAAGTATTTTGAAGTTTTTCAAATAAAACAGGTGACTCCTTCATATAAGTTATAAGTAAAAATATAGTAGATAAAGCAATAATAGATGCTGAACCTATAAAAAAACCGATTTTAGATATTAAAGAAGGCTTTTTAATATATCCTATTTTATAGACGCAAGCCATAATGTCATCGTTAAAATCTTGATCAAGTACAGTAAAATCTTCTTCCATATTGTCAAAGTTTTTGAGCATATCTTCAAAAATGGCAAATTCTTCTTTACATTTATTACAGGAAGATAAGTGTTTTTTAAGTTCAATACCTTCATCTTGTTGCAAAGTACCGTCCATATATTTCATCATTAATTCACTAGCACAATTACAGTTCATATAAATCACCTCGCACACTGGCAGACTCAACGAGTTCTTTAAGTAGCTTTCTACCTTTAAATATACGATTTTTCACTTTAGATAAAGGAATTTCTAAAATATTAGAAATTTCTTGATATGATAAACCTTCTCTATGATATAAAACAATAGGTATTCTAAATTCGTCAGGCAAAGAACTAATCAGTCTTTCAAGTTCAAGAGTTCTTTCTTTTTTTATACATTCTTCTTCAGCAGACAAAACCTTAATGTTATCGTGCATATTACTATCAAACTCAACAGTAGCAATATGTTGCTTTCTTCTATAATCTATAACGTGATTTGTAGATATTTTTATGATCCAAGTAGCAAATTTATATTCTGTAGAATATTTATATAAATTTTTGTATATTTTAATAAAAATTTCTTGAGATAAATCTTTACTTGTTTCTGTATCTGAAACCATTTTTTGCACAACTGAAAAAACAAGATTTTTGTATCGATTAACGATAATTTCAAAATACTTGTTATCTTTTAGACATAATTCTATTACTTCCATATCAGTCATATTATCAAACGTACTCATAAGAAACCTTCCTTAAAATATTATAGTATATATATATATATATATATTATACTAATATACGTTTAAAAAATCAATAAGTTTATAAATTTTTTAATTATTTATTATTTTTTTACAATAATTAAAATTTAGCAGTGTCTTACTATAAAAAGAAGCTATAAGTCAAACTTACAGCTTCTTTTCTTAAGGAAGGATATTTATTTTTACATATGTTGTTATTAAAGTTACAATTAATAATTTATTTAAGTTTCCAAATAGCGTGCATAAAGCCTTGATCTGGTGACCAACCAGGCACAGAGAAAGTTACACCATCAGGGTGAATACATTCATATGTATTTCCATTATATGATACAAGATCACCTGCATTATACCAAGTATTTTCAGTCCAAGTAGCTACGCTACCGTTGTCAACTTCACCAGTTCCAGTGTCGCCACCGTTATTGTTTCCGTTGTCAGTTCCAGTGTCACCACCATTATTGTTGCCATTATCAGTTCCAGAACCACCTAAAACTTCTACGATTACAGCAGGTGACTTAGATGTACCTTTATCATTTACAAGTTCAGCCACGTATTCATAAGTACCTTGTGCTTTACCATTAATTTTAAAAGTATCAAATTGAGCAGATTTATCACCTTTGTAACCTACAGTATTTGAGTAAATTAATACGCCATTTTCATATAAGTTCCAAGATTGAGCATTTTCACCCCACCACATATTCATATCAATTTTGTATGAAGATTTTGTATTCCAATCATCGAAAGAGATAAGAAGTTGTGCTTGTGCCGGTTTCTCCGTAGCAACTGTTGTAACAGCTTTTTCTACAGTTACAGTTATAACGTTAGATGTTG
>JBKECM010000148.1:0-9195 GCA_047974615.1 Lachnospirales bacterium | reverse complement strand
TTTTTTATTTTTTATTTATTTATTTTTATATTATTATTTACTTATAAATTATATTTAATTTTTTTTTATAATAAAATGTTTAGGTAATATTAAATTTATTGTTATTATTTTTTGTTTATATTGCTATCTAAATTCTTCCATATTTCTTTTTTTATTATTATATAGGTTTTGTAATCTTGTATATGATTGTTTCGTAGGTGATTTTTTATATGGTTTAATCTTAGCTATTAAAGTATCATTTGATTTTTCAAAATTTTTAATTTTTTCTGTTAAATCTTCAATTTGTGAAATTAAGTTTTGTATTTTTACAATAGATGGTTTATATGCTAAACTTAAATTTCTATCTTTAAATACATCAGATACTTGGTCATAAGTACTATTAAATGAAGAATCTAACATCAATATTTTATCAATAGAGTTCTGCTTTTCTTTTGCAGTTTCTTTAAAAAAATTTAATATTTCTATATTTTTTTCTTGACTAAGCAATATAGTTTCTTGATTAATACATATATTTAGGATTAAATTAAGGTTTTGAATTTTATCATATAAAATATCAATAAGTATATTTAGTTTTACATCAGCTTTTTCCATAGAACCTCTTAATTTTCATCAATAAATGTTGTTATCCTATTTCCACCATCTAGTTTAGATTTAGCTAATTTTTCTCTAGCATTTACTAAAAAATCTTCAAAGGTAATAGCGTCAGTAGTTTGAATAACTTCAATACCTCCACTTACTGTATATGACATAATATTTGTAGCTGAAACAATAGGGGTATTCGCAATAGTTTCCTTAAAAGTTTCAAAGATATCATATATATTTGTTGTAGAAACATTCATATTTATAATTGCAAATTGATATATTTGTAAATTGAAAATATATACTTCACTTGAAGTTGTAGGCGTAAATATCCTTTGAGCTAATGCTACTGTATCTTTTAATAATTTATCACCCAATTTGTACCCGTATTTATCAGAAATATCATTAAAATTATCAATTTCAAAAATTAGTAAACTAAAATTTAAGTTATTATTTAATGAAGTATTATACAATTTTTTTCCCATAGTGTTAAAATGAGCTTTATTAAATACGCCTGTTTGAAAATCAAATTTGGATATAGAAATATATTTTTCTTGCAAGTTTCTATATGATATATCATCGTAAAATAATAAACTTTGACCACTATAGTTTACACTTTTGCTATTTATTTCTTCATATACGATATTATAAGTTTTACGCATACTTGTGGAAGGTATTATATGTCTTAATGTCTTAATTGTTCCATTTAACATTTCTTTAAGGGATACTGTAATAATAAAGTCAGAGCTAATAGGTAAATTTTTAGTTTTAAGCTCAGGGAACGCCTCTAAAGCTTTGTTACTACAATTTATAATTCTGTCGTTGTTATCAAATAAAATAATAGGGTCATTTAGATTATTAAACGTATTTGAAATAGTTGTACCTTTAAATGCAAAGGTTCTAATATAACGGTTAAAATATAAAGCATAAGCAATAAAAATTGGAGTTGTAAAAAATACTGAAATGTTATAAAAAAAGTAACCAACACATATTGCTACAGCACATATAATTGATAAAATACCTGTAACTAAAAAAACTTTCTTTGCTTTAATATCAATAGTACGCATTTTTATTAACATAAAAATACCACAAGCTAAATAAAGTAAAACTGCATATATACCATATATTGTGTATAGTAGAGATTTGTTATATAAAATAAGCTTAATTTCACCGAATTTATATATTTCATATGATGTAAAAAAAAGTTCATTGTTATATGATGTTAAAAATAATATTGCAAATAATGCACTTATTAAAAGTGAGTATATGCTATGGACTTTATAATATAGTTTACCATCTAAATGATTAAGTTCCAATACAAACATAGACCATATAGCTAAATTTAGTGCAGCCACAACAAAATAAATCTGTTGAGAATATACTATTGAATTTGTACTAGTTGAGAATAAATTTATTATTATTGATAAACAAAATAGAGTAATGTGAATAACTAAAATAGGGTAAGTGACTATTTTGCTTTTTTGCATATTTAATAAACTATATAGGAGCGCAGTTAAGCTTAATAAAAATAAAGTCGAATAAAAAATTCGTATTAGAATGTCAAAATTACTCATAATTATACTCCTTTATTGATATATTTTCTTTGTTTTTTGCGATTTCTTTTTTACCAATTTGTAAAAAGTCGTAATAAGTTTCCACAGGTTCATTTAATGCTCTATAATTTGATACTCCTGTTGATACTTTTACTTTGAATTGTTTTTTATAAAAAATAAAGTTTTCATTTTCAACTTTTGTCAAAATTCTATCTGCAACGTCTTTTGCTCTTGATAATGAAGTATCAATTAAGATTATCAAAAATGTATCACCTTTAACTCGTCCAATTAAGTCACCATTTCTTGTACTCTTAGTTAATATTCTTGCAATTTTTTTTAGTACATAGTCACCACAAAGATCAGAAAAATGCTTATTAATTGAACTTAAAGCCTCTACTTTTACTAATATGATTGACATATCTCTATCTCGTTCTGAACACTCTTTAAATGTTCTTTCAAACTCTTCATATATATTAGAACGTGTTAAAGTTTTTGTTATAGCATCACGTTTTGTTGCAATATCAACTTTTGTTTGTAATAATGCCATACTTGTGTAATCATAAAAAATTAAAATTTGTTCTTTTATAGAGTCGTCTACATCTAATATATTAACAGCTTTAAAACGTAAAGTTCTATATCCAAAGTCATCAATTAATTCAATGTTTTTTTCATAAAAAGCAGTTATAAAATCATGCCAGTTACATTTTGATAATACATCTAAAGTTGTATCTTGAAGACTAAAATGATTTTTAGCAAAGTGTTTACCAGCTTTATTTACATAAATAACACTGCCGTTATTATCTAATGAAAAAATAGGATTTTGCATATTATCCATATAGTTTGCTAACATTTTATCTGATCTATATGTTAGAGATACAAATAGTCTATCATAACATAAAATTAATACTAAAATTAAGTATAAGAATAATAATAAGTCAACTTTAATAAACTTAAATTCAAAATAAGCTATATGAAGTATAGGTGCTATTATTATAAATATTGAGTATAAAACAAAAGGGCCTCTATCAATATTTAGATTTCTTCTTGCTTTTAGTAACGTTGTTAACATTAAATATGAAGTAAAAATCATATAAATGTACACAAGATAATATAAAATTGCAGAGTCGATTTCAACTAATGTTATACCATAAGATTTTGATGCAACAGCAGATTCAAAAAATAAAGTTGTATCAACGAAAAGAACGCCACCTAAAAAGAAAATAAAGGGGAACAGAAAATAATTTAAACTAACTAAATTTATTTTTTTATTTAGATATGTATAATTCAAATGGAAAAGTAAAGATGGAAATAAAAAAGGTAGTAATAAATGGAAAATATATAAAGAAGCTATTGCTGTAGATAAATCGGATATTGTTAACATATAATTATAAATAATGGATAGCAAAATAATAACTATAGCTAAAAAGTTTAGAATAGGTGATTTGCATATAGATTGTTTAATTATTAAAAATAATGCCGCTATTCCCATAAAAAAGCATAATACTAAGAAAATGTCATAATATAAACTAATATTTAGTTCAAGTATATTTATTAAAAATAGGTTATTCATATTACCCTCCGAATTTTGTATCTAATATATTAATTTAGTATACTAGAAAATCTAAAAATCTTCAATAGTAATATTAAAATAAAGCAAAAAATAAGCTAATTTTTTTACATTATCATATTTTAAAGAATATTTTAATAATATATATAAAGTAAATGTGGAGGTTTTAGAAAAGTATGGATTTGGAAAATGTGGAAGATTTTTTCTCAGAAATGGATATTGATAGTAATATTTCTTTAGAAAAAATTAGAAAAATGTCAAATGTTTTAAATAAGGTAAAAGAAAAAAGTAAATTATATTCTTTTAGCTCTAATGAAGAACATTCAAAAATGGAGGGAAAATACGAAAATTTTAATAGACATTATGAAGATAAAATTCAAGAGAAAGGAATAAAAAACATATATTCAATTTTACCATATTTGGATTTGAGATATCAAAAAAGTTTTTTAATATATAGCAAAATTTTAGAAGTTCAAATACTTCAAAGTATGTTTGAAGATAGCCAAGTAAGCCAAAATAGAGGCAAAAGAAATAGTAAAGATATTTTATCACTTGTTATTGATTCTTTGCCTAAAGCAAAAAAAGAAAGGATAGATAATTTATTCCAGATGGCAAGTTTTTTCGAAATATTTAAAGAAACTATGAGTAGTAATGAAGATATAATAAGTAAAAATATAGAAAATTTTGATTTAAAAGAAAATGAAAATGAAGTAAAAGATAGTTTTATTATGGAGGACGAATATGAAAAATTTGAATTGTAATAGTAATTTAAAAGATACAGTATCTAAACTGCCAAATGATGTTAAAAATGATATGAATATTTTTTTAGAAACCATTAAAAATAAAAGTCCCGAAGAAAAAATAGATGCAATGTTGAAATATAAAAAAAATTTTGAAAAATTTAATATTAATAAAAAAGTAAAAGATGATATAGGTAAAGAAGTTGAAAATAGTCTTTCAAATGAAGAGAAACAAATCATTAACAAGCATTTAAAATAATATTGTATCTAAGCTACTTATATGATATAATGTTATTTACTAAGGATAAAAGTTTTATGAAGGACGGTTTATATGCAAAATAAAAAAACAAAAAATATTATATTTATATTAGTATCTGTAATTATCGTGATTATATTAGGTTATTTTTTATTTAAAACATTTTTTAAAGAAGATTCATTAAATATAATTTCTGACAATAATTCTATAGTAGATGAAAATAATAATCAAAATAATGAAAGTGATAGTCTTGAAGATTCTTTTGGAGAAGAGTTGTACCCTTATGAAACATTTGATATGAAAACTTTTCTAAATTTTCAACCAAATACAATTTATGTATATAAAAATCAAAATTCTGATGAATTATTTCAAATGTTTTTCTCTCATTTAGAAGAAGAAAAAATGGTTGGAGTTATTAATATCGGTGATATTTCTATGAAAGAAATGGGTTATACGACTAAAGATGAGTTCGTAATATATGATTTGAAAGCAAGTTACGATTTAAGAAGTATGTTACTTGGTGTACATTCTGAGGAAATAGCAGATATTACTACAGAAGCTACTGCAGAAACACTTGTTATTTTAAAAGCTCCTTTTGAAGTTGGAAATACTTGGGAAAGCCGAGGTAGTACATTTACTATCGATGAAGTTACTGAAGAATATGTTGTTGTTACTGGTGCAAATATTGAAGGTGTTTCTAATAAAATATATTTTAAAGAAGGTCTAGGAATATACAAATTTATTGAATATACTGATGGCGTTGAAGAAACATATGAGTTATTTGAAAAACAAGAAGATACAGGCTTAATTATTAATAGTCAATTTAGTTTAATTAATGATGAAATGCTTCTAAGTGAATACGTTGATGTTGAGGTAGAACTTAATACAAATGAAACTATTGTAGATGTTTTAAATGAGTTATACAATAATATCGAGAATGAAAAATATAGTTCTCCTTTACCAAAAGGAGCTAAAGTTCTTTCTGTAACAAAGGGTGATGATGATGATTATGTTCATGTAGACTTTTCTAAAGAATTTCAAACAAACAAAAATTGGGGTTCTGGTTTTGAGGCTGAATGTTTGAGTTCTATTGCCAATACTTTTTGTGAACTTTATAAAGTTGAGAAAGTAAAACTTACAGTAGAAGGTGAAAGTTACGAAAGTGGACATATTTATTTAGAAGACGATATGATAATGAGGTAATGTAATGATTGAAAGAATTGCAACTTATAAAAAAACAAAAGAAATAATAGAAAATAATAATTTTCTTTTTAAAAAAAGATTTGGTCAAAATTTTCTAATTGATGGACACGTAATAAAAAAAATTATAAATGGTTCTCTTATAACTAAAGATGATTTAGTTATAGAAATAGGCTGTGGTATCGGAAGTTTAACCCAAGAACTTTTAGAAAACGCAGGTAAGGTTATAGCTATAGAAATTGATACTAACCTTATACCTATCGTTAATGAAACTTTAAAAGATTATGATAATTTTGAAGTTATAAATGAAGATATTCTTAAAGTTAATATAAACGAAATTATTGAAAAAAGTGGATATAAGAGTGCAAAAGTTGTAGCAAACTTACCTTATTATATTACTACGCCTATAGTTATGGCACTTTTAGAAGAAGAAAATAATATTGATTCTATTACTGTAATGGTACAAAAAGAAGTTGGGGAAAGAATGAGTGCAAAGGAAGGTACAAAAGCTTACGGAAGCCTTTCGGTTGTAGTTCAATTTTACTGTGAAGCTTATTTAGTTGCAAATGTACCAGTTAACTCCTTTATGCCAAGACCTAATGTGGATTCAGCTGTTGTTAGACTTACAAAATATAAAGATAAACCATTAAAGGTTAGTAATGAAAAAGCTTTTTTTGATTTTGTGAAAGTTGCATTTTCTCAAAGAAGAAAAACTTTAGTTAACTGTATTTATAGTGGTAATAAATATAATCTTGAAAAAAGTCAACTAGAAGATATTTTAGGAAACTTAGGATTTAATAAGGCAATACGTGGAGAAAAATTTACACTTAATGAATTTGCTAAATTGTATGAATATTTAGAAAATTATAAGAAATAGACTTAATTTGTATTTTAAATAAATATAATTTTAGATTTTAAAATAACTTAGTGTGGTGAAATATAAAAAACCATACTAAGTTATTTTTTTAGAAAATATTTTAGAAATGCACAGAAAAATCAATTAAAAATTAGAATATAAAAGCTTGAAAATATATAAATAACCAACAGAATATATAAATTTAGAGCAATATAAAAATTGAGTTTTTAAATTTATTAAATGTATTGAATATAATTTTAATATTTGATATACTAATACAAAGATAATATAAATTTTGACATTAAAAATAATATTTATGATTTTTTACATATTTTATGTATTTATCTGTAACTCTTTATTTTAAATTAAAGAATGAAGTTTTAAACATTGTGAAAAATTGTTTTGTGGCATATATTTGATACATATTTTTAATGTTGAAATTTAGTATATCAAGGTAAATCAATATAAATAATTAAAAAGAGAGAGGGAATAAAATGAATTTTAAATGTAAAAAACTAACAACTTTTTTGCTCGTAGGTTCTATTATGACATCAAATGTCTATACATCACAGATAATTACTGTGAATGCTGAAGATAGTGTTGAAGAGAATATTAATGAACTTAACAGTTCACCGGTTGTAGCACCCCAAACTGAAAATGTAATAGTTTATAAAGATAGCATACAACCTTTTGTAAGTGGTCTTATATCAGAAGAATATGATTTATCATATCCGTCATTAACAAAAATTGTTCGTGGCGCTGCGAACGATTCTAAATATGATGCTCGTATAGAAGGACAAATGTCTTCTGTGAAAAATCAAGGTTCAAACGGTTTGTGTTGGGCGTTTGCTAATTATGGAATAGTTGAATCTGCTATGCTCCAAGAGGGGAAGCGTGAAGAAGATTTGTCTGAAATGCATATGGCATATTCAACAAGTAATACTTCCGGAAATACAGAGCAAGGGTTTAATCGTAATCCAGGCGATGGAGGGAATAGATACTACGCATCTGCGTACCTAACAAGAGGAACAAATCTTAGTGGTGTCGTTCTTGAGAAAGATGATATGTACTCAACGTTATCATTACCTATACGTAATCTTTCAACGACTCAAAGCAAACAAAAAAGTTATACTGTTAAAAACATTCCATTTCTTAGTGGCAATACAAAGGATTCTATATCTAAAGAGTCTATAAAATCAGCTATTGTACAATATGGTTCAGTTGGAGCTTCAATGTACTGGGACGGCACAGCAACAGCAGATGCAGGTAATGGAAATACTAAATATTATAATAGTACAACAAACGCATATTACCTAAACAATAGTTATGATATTGGAAATGATGGCATTTTGGATACGAACCACGGCGTTGTTATTGCGGGGTGGGACGATAATTATTCAATTAACAATTTCAATGACACTATTCGACCAGACTCAAATGGAGCATGGCTTGTTAGAAACAGCTGGGGTGAAAATTGGGGAGATTATGGATATTTTTGGATTTCATATGAAGATACTAATTTTCCACTCAGTGTATATGCTGTAGATGGTGTAGACACTTATGATGAAAAGAATACAGTTTACGAATATGATTATAAATGGTTGGGTTCAGGTGCTAGTGGATATCAAAGTGAAAATCTTTATGCACATATTTTCACTGTAGAAGACGCCAACGAAGTTTTAGAATCTGTAAAAGTAGCATTAACAGCAGGTAAAGATATAGAAATAGATGTTATAAGTGATTTTAGTGATTTTGATGATTATACTTTTAAGGCTAAAGAAACTTTAAATGCAACTTATCCGGGTTGGTATACTATAGATTTAAATTCTCAAATCACATTAGGAGAAGCGAATAGCAAATTTGCTATTATTGTTAAAGCTAGTGGCTATGGTTGGATGGGTGTTGATAATAACACGACTGCTCCTGATAATACATCATATATGTATAATCCAAATGTTGGAGTTTTATCGGCTAGTACTTCAAATTATGCAATCAAAGGTGTAACAACAAAAGCCGACCAACTTACAGGAACAGTAACAATAGATAACACTGCACCAAAAATAGGAGATAAACTTAGTGCAACCTACAATGGAAACAATACTGGCACTTTAAGCTATCAATGGAAAGCTAATGGAACAAATGTAGGAACAAATGATTCAACATATACAGTTACTGTTGATGATTTAGGAAAAACAATAACAGTTGAAGTAACTTCAAGTAAAGAAACTGGAACTATAACAAGTACAGAAACATCAGCAGTTGTAAAAAAAGCTGCGCCAAGTACACCAAATGCACCAACAATAGAAAGTAAAACACATAATAGTGTAACTTTAGTTTCAATTACTGGTTATGAGTATTCAAAGGATAATAGTACTTGGCAAACAAGTAACATATTTACAGGACTTACTGCAAGTACAGATTATAATTTTTATCAACGTATAGCA
>JBKECM010000097.1:0-13538 GCA_047974615.1 Lachnospirales bacterium | reverse complement strand
TTAAAGAAATTGAGATTTTTCAAGGAAGTGCGTAAAATCAAACTTTGCCGTGTATACAGAAATACACAAAAAGTTTGATTTTATGTAACTGACACAGAAAAAGCCTATTTCTTTACAGCCTTTTTTGATTGAAGTTATTCACCTATTAAAAAACCTTCTGGTACTTTTCCACTTATCATTGTGTCCAGTAAGACAACTTTTTTATCTACAGTAAATTCTTTTTCATATAAGGGGTTTACTATTTTCATATCTGCTTCTATATTCAAATAAACTTGAAAATTTGTTTGATTTACGCCTATACTTACAAAAGTAGTATCATAGTCAATGGAAGCGTAACCTATAGGGATAATACCATATTTGTATGTAGGGCCAAAGTCTGAGAAATATTCTACGAAAAAAACTTCACCTATAGGTATTGATATAATTTTTTCAGTGGAATCAATAAGCTCTTTTTGTAGTGATACATTCATTTTTGTGGCTATCTCGTTAATCAATATGCTATTTACCTCAAATAACGTAATATACCCTTCTTCATCTGTTTTATATGTGTAAAAGTCTGTGGAATTATAATTTTTACTTATTATTTCATCATTTATTATTTCCGAAGATAACGTGTTTAGTAGGTTTATAGAATAAACTCGTGCAAGCTCATATATTAAAGGCTCAATTTTTTTTTCTATTTTATCTATGATATAAGAAGTTAGTATGGTTGTTATAAGTAAGGTTGTAAAATATAATGTTAGCGTACCTTTATATTTTTTCTTATGAAAAGCTTTATTTTTTTTCATATATCACCAAATCACAATAAGTTTATATAGTTTTAATTATTTTAAAATTACAAATATGTTAAAATTACAATTTTCTATTTTTTTTGTAAATAAAATCTGTTATAATATATTTGTGAATAATAAAGTAATGTTACTTTATATTTATGATTAAATAACTAAATGTAGTACTAATTATATTTTCAATAAAATTGAAAATAATTAGAAAGGAAAAAAAATGAATTTTGATGAAAATAGTAATAAGAAAAAAATGAAAAACGTTAATTCACATAAAAAGAAAGTTCAAACAAAAACAAGTATTATGGTTTTTAGAATTATATTAGCTTTAATTTTTATTTTAGGATTTTCTATTTTAGGTGCTGGTATTGGCGTTTATGTTGGTATAGTTGAGAGAGCTCCTGAGCTTGATACTATATCTGTTTCTCCTTCTATACATACTTCTATTATATATGCTGAAGATACAGGGGAAGAAATCGCAAGACTTGTAGGTTCTGAAAATCGTATTTATGTTAAACTTGAAGAGTTACCAGAATATGTGGGACTTGCTGCTGTTGCTATAGAAGATGAACGTTTTTACTCTCATAATGGAGTTGACCTTAAGAGTCTTGTGCGTATGGTTTATCAAACTCTTTTTGGTGACTTTAAGCAAGGTGGTAGCACTATAACACAACAGCTTATAAAAAATAGTCTTGGCATTTCCAATAACACTATTGTTACAAAACTACAAGAACAATTTTTAGCTGTGCAATATGAAGAAAACTTGGCGGAAGACTTAGGAAGTAAAAAACTTGCTAAGGACTATATATTGGAACTTTATCTTAATACTGTAGCTTTTGGTAATAACTTGAACGGTGTGCAAACTGCTGCAAACTATTATTTTGAAAAAGAGGCTAAAGATTTAAGTATTTCAGAAAGTGCTATAATTGTTTCAATTACACAATTTCCCGTAAGAAATGCACCTAATACAGAAGAAGGTGCAGAATATAATTACGTTAGAGCAAAAACTACAGTTGACTATATGTTTAAACTTGGGTTTATTTCTGAAAGTGAATATAATGAGGCTGTAGCTGATTTAAGTGGTCCTGCTTATGAAAGAATAAAGCAATCTCGTCAAGTAGTAGAAGAAGCCGCTTCAAGTAACAGTTATTTTGTTGACCAAATAATAAATGAGCTTGTTGACGACTTTATGGATCAAGGCTTTACTGAGGCCAAAAGTTATGACTTAATTTATAGTGGTGGTCTTGAAATATATGCTACAATCAATCTTGAGGCACAAGAAGTACTTGATAATGTTATGCTTGATGATTCTATGTTCAATGCAAATGACTATAGAATAGAAGTACATTATTATTTTTCGGTTGAAGATAATACTACAAAAACCGTAGAACACTTTGAAAAAACTGCTTTACTTAAAAACCAAGAAGCAGTTGATGAGTATATAGCTGCAACTAAAGCTGAGTATGAAGCAGCAGGAAAAACTGTTTTCAATGAAGAAGTTGTAAAAATACCACAGCCACAAGCTGCTTTTACTATTATGGATCAAACAACTGGTAAAGTTATTGCTATATCAGGTGGTCGTGGTGAGAAAAAAGAAAATCGTGTTTTAAATAGAGCAACACAAAGTATACGTCAACAAGGATCTGTATTTAAAATTGTAGCTGCTTATTTACCTGCTATTGATATAGGTGTTGCAACTGCTGCAACTGTACTCGATGACGTACCTTACTATTATGATGATGGTACTACTAGTGGTGAATTTGTTAACTGGTACAAAGATGGTTATAGAGGTCTTTCTACTGTACGTGAAGGTATTCGAGATTCTATGAACATCATAGCTGTAAGAACTATGGAACTTGTTGGTATTGATACTAGTTTCAGTTATATGGAAAACTTAGGATTTTCTACTTTAACAGATAATGACAAAAACTTATCTACTGCTTTAGGTGGTATAACAGATGGTGTGTCTAATATCGAAACAACTGCCGCTTTTGCTACTATCGCTAATGATGGTGTTTATAATGAACCGATATTTTATTCTAAGGTATATAATCATGAAGGTCATTTAATTATAGACAATATGCCAGAAGAGAAAAGGGTTATAAAAGAAGAAAGTGCTTGGATCTTAACTGATATGATGTACGACGTTGTATATGGTGGTGGTACAGGTGCTGCTACTAGATTTTCTAACGGTATGGCTGTTGCTGGTAAAACAGGTACAACTACTGCAAAAAAAGATTTATCATACTATGGATATACACCTTACTTAACAGCCGGAATATGGATGGGATATGATAACTCCACTGCTATGGCTTCATCTTCCGAAGAACATAAAAGAATATGGTCTAAGGTTATGGAGGAAGTTCACAATGTAATGGGATATGAGGTTGTTACTTCTTTCCCTAGTAATTCATCAGTACAAACGGCATCAATATGTCTTGAGTCAGGTGAACTTGCCGGAGAATTATGTAGTCTTGATCCTCGTGGAAGTCGTGTAGCTACAGAATACTTTGTTAAAGGTACTGTTCCTACTACAACTTGTTCTGTTCATAGTCAAGTTGTTATAGATACCACTACAGGAAAAATTGCTAACCGTTTTTGTCCTACGGAATCTCAAGAAACTATAGTTGGTATTATTCGACCTATACCATACACTGGGGACGCTTACGTAGTTGATGCACAATATGAAATAAATCAAAATAATGTATGTACTGATCATACTGCCGAAACAGTTGAAGCGACTATCATTGATGGTGATGGTCAAGAAGTTGAAACTGACGGTGAACCTATAGATGGAGAAAATGGCGATACTACTACAGAAACTGGAACTGGTACGGAAAATAAGAGCAATAATAAGAATAATAATAACTCAAATACGGGAGATTCAAATAATTCCAATAGCAATACTGGAACAACTGGAAGTACAAATAACAGTAATAACTCAAATACTACAAAGCCTATAGAAGAACCAATCATTGAAGATATTCCACCATATGTGGAAGGTGGTGGGTTTTAAACTGTCACAAAATTATACTATAATTTAACTATACAGGAGGAAAGCTATGGATTTAAGAGAAAAAGCATTACAGTTACACAAAGAATGGGAAGGTAAACTTGAAGTTGTTTCACGTGTACCAGTTAAAGATAATAATGATTTATCTTTAGCATATACACCCGGTGTTGCAGAACCTTGTAAAGAAATACAAAAAGATGTTAACAAATCTTTTGATTACACTCGTAGATGGAATACCATTGCTGTTGTTACAGATGGTACTGCTGTTTTAGGTTTAGGTGATATTGGACCTGAAGCAGGTATGCCTGTTATGGAAGGTAAATCTATTTTATTTAAAGAGTTTGGTAACGTTGATGCTATACCTTTATGTATTCGTTCTAAAGATGTTGATGAAATCGTAAATACAGTAGCCCTTTTAGCTGGTAGTTTTGGTGGGATTAATCTTGAAGATATATCTGCTCCTAGATGTTTTGAAATCGAAAAAAAGCTAAAGGAACGATGTGATATTCCTATCTTTCATGATGACCAACATGGTACTGCTATCGTATCTTTAGCTGGACTTATTAATGCTTTAAAACTAGTTAAGAAAACTTTTGCTGAAGTTAAAATCGTTATTGCTGGTGCAGGAGCTGCAGGTGTTAGTATAAGCAACTTGCTTCAACTTGCTGGTGCTAAAAACATAATTTTATGTGATAGAAAAGGCGCAGTTTATGAAGGTCGCGAAGGTAATGATGAAAGTAAAGCTAAACTTGGGACTATAACAAACCCAAATAAGGAAAAGGGAACTTTAGCTGAAGTTTTAAAAGGCGCAGACGTATTTATCGGCGTTTCTGGACCTTCTATTATTACACGTGAAGAAGTTAAAACTATGAACAAAGATGCTATTATTTTTGCTTGTGCTAATCCTGTACCTGAAATTATGCCTGATGAGGCAAAGCTTGGTGGAGCTGTAGTTGTTGCTACTGGTCGTTCAGATTTTCCTAATCAAATAAATAACGTTTTAGCTTTTCCCGGTATATTTAGAGGTGCTTTAGATGTTCGTGCTTCTGATATTTCTCCTGAAATGAATCTTGCGGCAAGCTATGCTTTAGCAAATCTTATTACAGAGGAAGAAATAACTCCTGAATATGTTATTCCTTCTCCTTTTGATAAAAGAGTAACACAAGCTGTGGCTAGAGCTGTAGGAGATAAGGCTATAGAACAAGGACTAAATAGAAAATAATTACATAAAAATATAATAAAAGAAACCTAAAAAATAGATTGTTGTAAAGAACAGAAAAATTTGTAAAATAATGTTTTTCACTCTTTGTTTCAGATCTATTTATAAACAGGTTTCTTTTTTATTGCATTGAAATATAAAAAAAATTCTGCTATGCAATGCTTAGAAATATACCATTTTACTTGTAATTGTCAAAAATTCATCTTTTAGCGTACCTTTAGCAGCGAAGGGTACTTTAGTGAAAGATAAATATTTATACATAAATCTTGATGTATTTGCATTTTGCAATAATGTTATATTTCAAAAATCAATAATAAAGAGGGATGTTAATCTTTATTATTAAAAAAATAAATAGAATTATTAAAAAATTAAATATTTTATTGACTTTTTTATAACGGTTAAGTATAATTAACATAGTGAAAAAAATTTTTTTAGGAGGTATTTTATTAAAAAAATAGTTGTTGTGGCACACTGTGTGTTAAATCAACATAGTGTTGTTAAAGGATATAAGCGGGGAAATGGCAGTTTTTTATTTGCAAGTACGCTGGTAGAAAATAATGTAGGTATTTTGCAGTTACAATGTCCTGAACTTTTATGGAAAGGATATAGTCGAGAGCCATTAGAATATAAAGACTGCGACAATATAGAATATAGAAAGATTTGTCGCAACTTACTTGAAAATACACTAAGGGAGCTTTTAGATTATGTTAAAAATGAAGTCGTATTTATAGGTACGGTAGGTATTGAAAATAGCCCTTCCTGTAGTGTTACTTCTCAAAGAGGAGTTTTGATGGAAGAATTTTTTCAACTACTTATAGAAAACAATTTAAATACTAATTACATAGAAGTAGAGGAAAGCTATGAGGAACCAAGAGATTTAGAAAAATTTAGGTTACAAATAATGAATTTTATTAAGGGAGAAATATAATGGATATAAAAAAATTAACACTTTCGGCTTTAGCCGTTGCTATTAATATCGTTTTTGGTACAGTTATTGCAATGCTTAATATACCTTTTCTGTTTTTAGATATGATGGGTACAATATTTATATCTGCAAAGTACGGAATGAAATACGGTATTATTGTAGGATTATGTACAAATTTAGTTTTGGGCATTATTACTGGGCCAACTGCAATACCTTTTGCTTTAGTAAGTATCGTTGGTGCTATTGTAGTATCAGTTATAGCTCGTGGTACTTTTGGATATAAAAAAGCAATATTAACTGGTATTTTATTAGGTATTGTTTGTCCACTTATTGGAACGCCTATTCGTATACTTTTATTTGGTGGACTAACAGGTTCTGGAACAGATCTTATAATATCTGCTTTTGTAGCTTCAGGAAAAGATATTTTTAGCTCTGTATTTATATCTACTGTTATGGCAAATATGATAGATAAAATTGTATCTTGTTTAATTATTGCAAAAGTTATGGAAATGACAAAAAAACAATTAGATTAAATTTATAAAAAAATTAAAGAAGAAAATTTTATAATGAAGTCACAGTAATTTTTTACTATCATTATAGTTAATTTAAAAAAATAGGCTACAAACTTATAATGAGTTATTATAAGTTTGTAGCCTAAATAATTTTAGTGTCTAAAAATTTATCTTACAGTATAGTGAGTGTGTAAAATTTTATGAGCTTTGTGTCCACCCGGCTCACCTAAGTAATCTGAGTACACTTTCTGTACTTCGTGGTTCTCGTGAGATTTTCTTATTGTACAAGCTTCATCAATGTCGTAAAGTCCTTTTATTCGAGCTAATTTAACTTCATCTGTTTTAGACTTATCTTGTATAATCGGTTGACCTCCACCGTTTATACAGCCACCTTCGCAGCCCATTATTTCTATAAAGTGATAGTTTTCTTCACCATTTCTTATACTATCAAGAAGTTTACCTGCATTACCAGTACCATTTGCAACTGCTACTTTTATATCCATACCAGCTATATTTAAAGTGGCACTTTTTATACCTGCAATACCTCTTACTTCTTGATATTCTATTCTATCAAGTGCTTCACCTGTAAGAACATCTGCTACAGTACGTAGTGCTGCCTCCATAACACCACCTGTGTTACCAAATATGTTACCTGCACCACTATATTCACCTAAGATACTGTCTATTGTTCCATCTTTTAGGTCTTTAAACTTAATGCCTCCTTGACGAATCATTCTAGCAAGTTCTCTTGTTGTTATAACTGCATCTATATCACGATATCCATCTACTGCCATTTCTTCTCTATCTGCTTCATATTTTTTTGCAGTACAAGGCATAACGGATACTATAAATATATCTTTTGGATCTATGCCAACTTTTTCTGCATAATATGATTTTGCAATAGCACCAAACATTTGTTGAGGTGACTTGCAACTTGATAAATTTTCAATAAAGTCATGATGTTTTTGTTCACAATATTTTATCCAACCCGGTGAGCATGATGTAATCAAAGGAAGTTTTCCACCGTTTTTAATTCTGTTTATTAATTCTGTTCCTTCTTCCATTATTGTAAGGTCTGCACTAAAGTTTGTATCGAAAACTTTTGTAAAACCAAGTCTTTTAAGTGCTGTAATCATTTTTCCTTCTACATTTGTGCCAACTGGAAAACCAAATTCCTCACCAAGGGCAACTCTTACAGATGGAGCAGTTTGAACTATAACGTGTAAGTTAGGGTTATATAATGCGTCCCAAACTTTAGCTGTATCATCTCTTTCAGAAAGTGCAGCAACAGGACATACTTTTATACACTGTCCACAACTTATACAGTCAAGTTGTGATAGCCCTTTATTAAATGGCGTTGCTACATACATATGTGCACCACGTCTGCCGAAATCAATTACACCTACATCTTGAGATTTTGAACATACACTAATACATCTACCACAAAGGATACATTTGCTATTATCTTTTACTATTGGACCTGATTTGTCCGATGGTTCTTTAACTTTTCTACCACTGTAATGAATTGCACTAATACCATGGTCATTACAAAGTGTTTGTAATTCACAGTTTAGATTACGAGTACAAGAAAGACATTCTCTATTATGGCTTGCCATAATTAATTCAAGCATATTTTTTCTTGTTTCTTTAACTATTTTTGAACGTGTGTTTACAACCATACCTTCTGCAACTTGAGCAACACATGCTGGTCTTAAACTACCAGAGTTTTCAAGTTCTACTGTACATACTCTACATGAACCTACTTCATTAAGTTCTTTTAAAAAACATAGGGTAGGTATATGTATATTAATACCTTTTGCTGCTTCTAAAATAGTTGTACCCTTTTCAACTGTTGTTGCTATACCGTCTATTGTAAGATTTATTAATTCCATATTATTTTTCGCCCTTTCTGTTCATTTGACATACATTAGCTCTACATTCGCCGTTTATATGTTCTATAAATTCATCTTCAAAATGATTAATAAGACTTAATAACGGAATCGGAACACTTTGACCTAAGCCACAGAAACTTGCTATTTTTAAAGTGCTTGCAAGACTTCTTAACTTTTCAAGGTCAAGCATAGTAGCTGTTCCTTCAATGAACTTATCCACGATTTGTACTATTCTATAAGTACCTTCTCTACATGGTATACATTTACCACAAGATTCTTCTTCAAAAAAATCCATTGTGTTTCTCAAATAATCTACTACGCAGTTGCTTTCGTCTACACAAACAACAGCTCCAGAGCCTAAAGCTATTTTATTTTTCTTTAAGTCATCATAGCATATCTTTGTATCTAGGTAACTCTCAGGGAAACAACTTCCGGACTGTCCACCTAAATGTACAAATTTTAACTTTTTATCATTAGGTATACCACCACCTAAGTCATAAATTAATTCTCTAAGTGTCATACCAAAAGGAATTTCATACACTCCTTTGTTTTTTACATTACCAGATAGGCACATAAGTTTTGTACCACCACTTACTTCTGTTCCAAAGCTTGCGAAATGTGCACCACCATCTTTAACTATCCAAGGTATGCAAGAATATGTTTCTACGTTATTTAAGATAGTAGGTTGTTGATATAGTCCACAATGAGATAAATAAGGTGGTTTAACACGAGGTCTACCAGCTTTTCCTTCTATAGACTCTATTAATGCTGTGTTTTCACCACATATATAGGCACCTGCACCAGAAACTACTGTTATATTAAAGTCAAAACCTTCTCTACCTAATATATTTTTACCTAAATAACCTTTTTCTTCTGCATTTTTTATTGCACTTCTTACTATTTTTTGAATTCCTAAATATTCTCCTCTTATGTAAATAAAACCTTCTTTTGAACCCATAAGATAAGCACCTATTGTCATACCTTCAATTAACTGAAATGGGTCTTCTGCTAAAATATGTTTGTCTTTAAAAGTTCCCGGTTCACCTTCATCAGCGTTACAAATCATATATCTAGTTTCACGTTTTATATCATAAGCTTTTAGCCATTTTGGTCCTGTAGGATAGCTTGCACCACCTCTACCATATAGTTTAGATGTAATAATCTCATTAATTGTGTCAACTGGATCCATATTTAAAGCTTTTTTCAAGCCCTCGTAGCCACCGGCTTCCACATATTCCATAACATTATCAGGTGTTATTTTTCCAAATCTTGCACTTAATATTTTTTCCATTATAGCTGACCTCCTTTATAAAGATTTAATACTTCAGATAATTTTTCTTGTGTTAAATTTCCATACACTTTTTCACCTATTTTTATTGCTGGGGAAATATCACAAGCACCAAAACAAGGAGATTGTAGTAATGTAAACATATTATCTTTTGTTGTTTCACCAACCTTTATAGCTAGTTCATCTTCAATCATTTTAAGTAAGTTTTTTGCACCTGTTACATGACATGGTGCACTTTTACATACTTCTATGAGATGTTTTCCTCGTGGTTCAAAACCAAACATAGCATAAAAGCTTAGGACACCATATACTTTACTTGACGTCATTCCGAGTTCCTTTGCTACATAATCTACTTCCTCGTAGGAAAGTGAATTTGTACCTGAAAGCTCTTGTACTTCCAACATAATTTGAATTAAATTATTTTGTGTTTTTTCATATTTTGTCATTACTTCTTTAACCGTATCCATAATACCTCCTAATTTTAAAAAATGTTTTATTAACTTATTAGTTATTTCATTTTGTTTATTAATAATTCATCATAAAAAAATATGCTTATGATAATTATATATAAAAATATACAAATAATCAACATTTTTTTGATTATATTAGACGTTTTTAACATTCAAACACATTTATAATTATTTCTCGTTAAAATATGCACAAGAATTTGTTATATATTTAACATTAAAATGTTAAAATATATAATAATGCCTTATTTAATGGATTATCATATCAAAATAACCAAAACTTCTTAATGTTTTTTAGCAAGTTAAAAAATAGCACTCAAATTGAGGTTTTTTAAAAGACAATATTACCAAAAAAAGCCAATAATATTTGTAGTGTAGTCTTTTATATGCTATAAAAGAATTCTAGAAGGGTTCCAAAATGTGACGTTTTCTAGGAATGGATAAAAGCAAATGACCTTCCATCGAGTGGGTTTAAACTCCACTCTCTGCAGATTAGCCACCACCTCAGCTAACGCTTTCGGTTACGGTCTAATCTGTACGATTAAGCTTTGACGTACTAGAAGTACGCTAAAAGATGAAGTTTTAGCCAATGAGGTCGAAAATGGTGTATTTTTAGGCGTTGTCAAATGAAAGTATGCATATAATTACACACAAAAAAAGCTATAGTAAACTATAGCTTTTAAGTTAATTATATTATAATCAAAAATCTAACCTATCCCTTTTAAAACCTAGCCATTAGCTAGGTGGGTTATCGCAGTCCATACCGCAGTCCTCAACTGCCCAAAGGGAATTATCTTGTTGCCCGACTTTAGTATAAACGATATAGAAATCCCTTATTTCAAGTGTAGGTTTAAATGAGGAATAAATTAGATATTCATATTATAGCATATGTGTTATAAAAAAACAATAGTAATTTAAATTTTATAGTGATTTTTTTAATTTTTTAAAATATTTGACAAATTTATATAATGAAATTATGGTTTTTTTAATTAATATATTGCTTTTTTTATAAGGTCTATATTTTCGCATAATAGTACCTTGCTTGAATCTTCCACACTTAAATAGTCAATGCAAGTATTACTAATTTTTTCTATGGAATATCTATAAAAATCATAGTCACTTAAAACTAAAGTTGTAGTTACATTTACTGTAAATAGGTCTTTTTCTATATTACATGTTAAATTTTTTGTTAAGTTACTAGTATATACTAAAGATTTAAAGTTGCCACCTGTTTTTGATATTTCTATTAAATCATCTTGATTATTTGAATAAAAAAGTGTATCACTAATAGAATAATTTAAAGGGCTAAATATTTTTGAAAATGCTATATTGTATAAAAATTCTCCAAAATAGGTTTTTGATAAAAACTTTTGTAAGTACAAGGTGCTTTTATTTATTTCCTTGTGCTTTAAATATGGATTAACTAAAATAATTTTTTTGAAATTTTCAGGGGCTAATATACTAGCTTTAATTAGTGCCGATGAACTTTCATCTAAGGCTAAAACTGTTGTTTTGCTTCCTATAACTTCTTCTATAAAATTATTTATTATTAAACTATACATATAGTAAGAATAAGTAATGTTTGGTTTGTCAGATAAACCAAAGCCTAAAAAATCAATAGTATATATGCAATAATCTTTAAATTCTTCTAAATATTCATCAAAGATACGTGAAGATGCACCATATTCAAAGGAATGTAACAGCAAAAGGGGTTTTCCTTTTTTATTACCATATGTGTAATAAGCTATTTCACCATACTTTGTAGGATAAAAATCAACATTGTCTTTTAAACTTTCTAATGGTAGATTTTTATATTGTACATATTTATTATAAATAAAAGGTAAAGCAATTAGCGTTGTACTAATACCTAAAAATTTAATTAATTTTTTATTTTTCATATAAAATCCTCCGAAAAATTTCTTAAGTCTATTTTAAAAGTTTATACATATTATTATACTAGATATTTTAAAGAAATAATAGTCAAAATTTGAAATTTTTTAAAAAAGGTGATACATATGGAAGAATTTATATTACTATTAACACAGATTTTTGGAATCAGTCTTTTGCAAATGATATTTGATGTTTTTATTGATAGTGATGCATATCCTTATCAGAAAAAAATAATTAACATAACTTGTTTCATTGGAAGTTTATATTTAGTTTTAATGTTTGTTTTCAATACACTTGTTTTGGAAATTAGCAACATAGTAAGTAATTTTTTTTAAATTATATTGTATTTTTTACATAAAAGTTGTACAATATACTTATAAAACTTTAAGCAGGTGAATTATGAATAAAAAAGCTGTAATTATTTATAATCCTAAATCAGGAGATGCTTCTTTTAAAAATGTAATTGATAGTGTTATAGATAATTTACAAAATGATTATGAAAATAAAACAAAAGGATATTATGTGGAAGTTTTTAGGATATGCGAATACGGTGATGTGTTTGAATATATGAAAACTTTAGGGGAAGTTGATTTGATTTTAGGTTCTGGTGGCGATGGTACTATAAATGCTATTATATCAGCTATGATAGAATTAAATCTTAATATACCTTTAGCTATTGTACCTTCAGGTACTGCTAATGATTTGGCAACTTTTCTTAAACTACCTACTGACCCTATTGAGACTGTTAAACTCATTCATAGAGGCAACATTATGCCTATTGATATTGGTTCTGTAAACGGAATATACTTTATTAATGTTTTGGCTGTTGGTATTTTTGCTAACATATCAAGCGAAGTTGACCAAGAACTTAAAAATGTTATCGGAAAACTTGCATATTATTTAAAGGGTGCAGAAAAACTTACAAAGCATGAAGCTTTTAATGTACGTGTTATTGCAAATGACAAAGTTTATGAGGATTCGTTTTTACTTTTAGCTGTTTTAAACTCTACTAATGCAGGAGGCTTTTCTAAGCTGTCACCGGATTCCTCTGTAGATGACGGACTTTTTGAATTTATTGGATTTAAAAACACTACACCTTTAAAAAGTATTAAATCGTTTATAGAAATTATTAACGGTAATCATATTTTTGACGAAAATGTACTTTATTTTAAAGCGAATGAAATTTTCATTGATATTATAGAAGAAGGTAGACAAGTTTGTTGTGATATAGACGGAGAGCTTGGCCCTGCTTTGCCTGTAGATATAAAAGTGCTACATAAAAAAATAAATGTTTTTATGTAGCACTTAAGGAAGGTACTGATAAAGGATAGAAAAAAACATTACTGCACAAAAATTACGCTCGACTTGATGATTTGCTTTGCAAATCATCTTGCATGTCGCATAAAATTAGCACTCGTTCTTTCGAAGTTGCTGTCAAAAGTTAGAAAAAAATTAATTTAGGAGTTTTTCAATAAGATGATTTCAATTTTTTCCTTACTCACTTAACGCAAAATCGTTGTTTTGCTTGTTCGTAAGGTCGCACTGCCTGG
>JBKECM010000092.1:0-2204 GCA_047974615.1 Lachnospirales bacterium | reverse complement strand
TAATTTTGACAACATTCGAACTTTTGTGTGTAATTTTAGAAAAAGAGGTTAGAGATATTACTCTTGGTGAAGCAGTAGAAAGAATTAAAACATTTTTAAGAAAAGAGGTGAAATAATGGCTTTAGGTGGTGGTACTTTTTTAACACAAAATAAAATTTTACCAGGTAGTTACATTAACATTATATCTGTTACAAAGGCTACAGCAACTCTAAGCGATAGAGGGTATTGTACAATGCCACTTGAACTTGACTGGGGTGTTGATGGTGATGTATTTACAGTTGAAACTGCAGACTTTCAAAAGGATAGCTTAAAAATATTCGGATATGACTATACAAGTAGTAAGCTTAAAGGCTTAAGAGATTTATTTCTTAATGCTAATACTTTATATGCTTATAGGCTAAACAGTGGGGAAAAGGCTACAAATGAGTTTGCAACTGCAAAATATACCGGTATACGTGGCAATGATTTAAGCATTGTTATTCAAAACAATGTAGATGATGAAACTTTATTTGATGTTGAAACTTACATAGATAATACAACACTTTTAGACCTACAAACTGTTGATAGTTTTGACAAACTAATAGATAACGATTTTGTTATATGGAAAAATGCTACTTTAACTTTAACTTCTGGAACACCTTTAACTGGTGGTACAAATGGTACTGTTACAGGTACAAAACATCAAGAGTATTTAAGTAAAATAGAAAAATACACATTTAATATTTTAGGTGTTATTTGTGAAGATAGTATTATAAATAAGTTATATGCTAGTTTTACAAAAAGGCTAAGAGATGAAGTAGGTATGAAGTTTCAAGCAGTGCTTTTTAATACTGCTTTTGACTATGAAGGTGTTATTAATGTGAAAAATGAAGTTTTAGACGTTGGGGAAAATAAAGCTTCTTTAGTTTACTGGGTAACTGGACTTGAGGCTAGTTGTTTAGTTAATAAATCTTGTTTAAACAAAATATACAATGGTGAGTTTACTGTATATGCTGACTATACTCAAACACAGTTAATCAACTGTATAAAAAAGGGAGAGTTTGCTTTACATATGGTTAATGATACAGTTCGTGTCCTTATGGATATTAACTCTATGGTAACGGAAACAACGGAAAAAGGCTCTATATTTAAGGAAAATCAGACTATGCGTGTAGCTGACCAAATAGCAAACGATACTGCGGTAATTTTTAATACTAAATATTTAGGGATATGTCCAAACGATAAAGAGGGGCGTATTGCCTTATGGTCTGATATCGCAAAACATAGGGAAGAACTACAAAAAATACGTGCTATACAAGATTTTTCCGATAAAGATATTACAGTAGAACAAGGTGATGATAAAAATGCTGTTGTTGTAAGCGAAACTATAAGTGTAGTTAATGCTATGGCTAAGTTATATATGACAACTAGAATTTATTAAGGGGGTTGAATATGGAAAATTTTTTTAACACACAAGATGCACCAAATGCTAGACAAGCCAATATGTTTGTAACTGTAGATAGTAAAAGATATGCTATAGCTACTGCTAAAAACTTTGAAGCTACTGCGAATATTGAAACCGTTGATGTACCTGTTTTAGGTGGTATTATTAAAGGTAAAAAGGCTGTAGGTATGGAGATTGCTTTTAAAATGACTATATTTAAAGTAACGGAACTGTTTGATGATATGGTTGAAACTTTTAAAAGTACTGGTGTTATGCCAGTATTTGAAATACAAACTACAAGTGAGGATCCTGCTTCGACTATAGGTGCTACTACAAAAATATATAAAAATTGTATCATTGACGGAAGTATACTTTTAAGTATGTTTGATTCTGAGGGGGAGCTTATAGAACAAGAAATAAATGGCTTTGCTATGGACTATACATCTAAAGAGAAATACACAAATCCTACTTATATGAATGTTTAAAAGGAGAGTTTTAGAATATGAAAAGTTTTAATGGTTTTATGAAAGAAAATAGAAAAGTAAGAGAAAATACATTTTATATTGCTTCAGATGAGTTACTAGATGAAAATGGAGAAGCTTATAAATGGGAGATTAGACCTCTTACAAGTAAGCAGTTGGAAAAGTTAAGGGAAAAATGTACAAAAGAGGTACAGATAAAAGGTAAACCGGGGCAATATAGAGAAAAACTTGATAGTGAGTTGTATGCTAAAAAACTTGCTTGTGAATCTATTGTTTTTCCAGACCTACATAATAGTGGG
>JBKECM010000021.1:0-4500 GCA_047974615.1 Lachnospirales bacterium | reverse complement strand
CATTTAATATTTTCATTTGTAACTTCAATATTTGTCATACCTTGATTTTGTTTAGCAAGTTGTTTTACTGTTTGTTTGCCTTGATACAACTCTGGACTATTTGCCTTATTTTTTTGGTGTGCTAAATACATTTTTATTAATTTAAGCAACGTCCTAGCAGTCATTTTTGTTGTATTTGTTGATAAAGCAACTGTTCTATGTTGCAAATCCTCTTGCATTTTTTTAACTCCTTTCACAGATTTTTTATTTATTATAGGTTATGGTGGCATTACCCTTTGTATAAAAAACATTAGCATAATCTACTCCAATCTTTACGGACAAATACGTTTTACAAATGCTTGTACGTCAATATCACCGACTTGCATTGCGTTCCATATACAAGCTTTCATATACTGCAAATAGTTTTTAATTTCTGTTTCTTTTAAGGCTATTGTAAAATCACGTTTAACTGTTTCTAGCAAGCTAAATAATGAGGGCGTATAGCCACTAAAATCAATATAGTTTACTAATTTGTCATAAATTTTTGAATATGTAACTGTTGAGCCTTTTAATGTCATATTTCCAGGTGTTGTTAGCATTTCCGTTAAGGCTTCGGTAAATAGATTAACTACTGAAAATTCAAATTCGCACTCTCTGTCAGCCTTAGCACTTTTCTCGTACACATTGTAGTCCGTCATAAGTCTAATTGCTATTTCCATTTTCTCTGGCTGTACAACATAGCTATATGGCAAAGTCTTTTCTTCGTCCATTTCGTTATAAACTAAATTTTCTAATTCTCTTTTTGTTTTTAAGTCCATCAATCCATCAATCATTAAAGAACCCGACGAACAAGGGACACACGCTTGACGTGTGGTTTTCACGCAGTGAAAATTTCGATTTTGTTTTTGTTCTTCTTGGTTTGGTTTGTTATAAGTATTTATATTTGTATTATCGATAGATTGATTGATAGATTGATTGATAGATTCAGTATAACTACAATCAGTATAAATAGTATTAGTATTATTAGTGTCCAATTTTTTAAAGTCTTGAATTTCATTTTTTGGATTTCTTGAATCTTGATTTTCTAAATTCAGCACTTTGTTATTTTGGCTTTCTGCAACTTCTAAATCTTCTTTTTGCTCTGAATTTTCTTGATTTTCTTGGTTTTGTGGCTTATTTTCGCCATTTTTATACTTATAATCCTTTTCAGGCTTTTTATTTTCACAAGTCTTAACATCTTTTTCTAGTGATGAAAAACTTTTAACATATATGATTGTTGGTTTTCCTTGTCCTTGTTTTTTACGTTCTATAAGACCAATTCCTTTTACGGTATCTAATTCAGAAAATAATTTAACTGCCTTTGTAGAACTACAACCTAGTTTTTCAACTACTTCTTCTAGTGTGTAATAAATAAAAACTTTATTGTCTTTATCCAGCCAGCCATTTTTCATAGACAATCCCATTCTATCAAGCATAAGACCATATAAAAACTTCGCATCTATTGATACATTCGTAAACCTTTTATCCGTAACCAACAATTTTGGTATTCTGTAAAAGCTATAACTTTCTGATTCTGTTCCATAATGATAATCTAACTTCAAGGCTTGTGTACCCATAATATCCTCCTATTGTTTAAATATTTTCTAAAACACCAACTAAAAAAGCACTTAACTAAAATTTCTAGTCAAGTGCTTAACACATTTTATATTACTTAGTGTTTGATAATACATTTTCCCTATTTTCAAAAACTTCTATCATCATAAGTACACCTAGTTTATATCCATAGACAAAATTATCAATCATTGATATATTGTCTACCTTGCTCTGCTTAGTTATAAGTTTATTAAATAATTCTTTTTCATCTTCACTTAATTTTGAAGTGAATTCATCTTCACTATTACAAAATTCTTCTACTGCCTTTGCATATTCTGAATTTTTATCAAAAAATCTACTTTGTGGATTAATATTTCCTTTTGCTAATTCTTCTAATATTTTCACCATATTTTTCCCTTTCTTATTTCTCTGATTTACTTTGCCATTCTTCGAGCAATTTTAATATTGTTTCTTCAATTTCTTTTGATGTAGTATCCTTTGGAAAATATTTATTAAGATTACTTGCTTTTAATGTTACTTGGATAGGTTTTTCTGCATTTTCTGAAAGAATTACATCAATAACAGTAGCATTTAAAGAGTTTTCATTACTATATTTTTTTATTTTTGTTGCTTGTTGCATTGACGGAATTATTTCTAATTCTTTGATTTTATTAAGTAACATCTCTTGTTCTTCTCGTGTTAAGTATGATAATTCAACACCTGTATTAAAAGCTAATTTTTTATTGTCAACCATTTCTAAAAATGTCTTGTCTAGTTCTGTAAGACGTATATATCGTTGAATAGTTCTTGCACTTTCTTCAGTATTTTCGCTTATTTTTTCTACACTCGTCAACTTCTCGCCAACTTGGCTAGAAGTCAAATCAGTACGTTTACCTTGCTTTTTAATAGCCTCCAACTTCATCTTAAAAGCAAAAGCTTTTTCACTATACAATAAATTTTCACGTTGGATATTACTATCCACCATAATTATTGTACTTTCTTCATCGTCTAAATCTCTAACAATAGTAGGTATAGTCTTAATTTTTAGCACTTCACAAGCATATTTTCGTCTATGTCCAGATATAATTTCATATTTTCCACTACCTTTTGGTCTTGCGATAATAGGCATTAACACACCACGTTCACTAATACTTTCTATTGTTTCTTCCATTTTTTCATCGTTTAATACTTTAAAAGGGTGTTCTTGAAAGTCTAGTAAATCTTCAATAGGTATATACATAACTCTCTCATATCCACTATTATTTTTGAATTCGTCATCTAAATCTAGTAATTCTACAACTGGTGTTAGTGCTATTTTGTTAGCACTTCCTTTTTTAATTGGTTTGCTATTAGATTGTGTTTTCATTGTAGCACCTCCATAACAAACTTCTCATAAGCCTCTGCAACCTTGCCTTTAGGGTCATGAAGATAGATACTTTTGCCTTCAGCACTCATTTCCTTTGCTCTTACCGATGCAGGTATTATACTTTTAAAAATATTAATATGATTTCCATAATTTTCTTTTATCAATTCTATTATGTCATTTGAAAAATTAAATCTAAAATCAACCATTGTAAATAAGATACCACCGACTTCAAGTTTTGAATTTAGTTTTTTCTTAACTCTACTTATTAGTCTGAAAATTTGTTCCATTCCTACAACTGCCAAATATTCTGCTTGGATTGGTATAATAACTTCATCGGCACAAACAAGTGCATTAGTTGTTAGCATATCTAAATTTGAGCCACAATCTAATATTACATAATCATAGTCATTTTCAAACTGCTCTAAATATGTCTGTAAAACAGTTTCTCTACTCATAGCATCGTTTAATGTTATATCTATACCAGCTAATCTCAAATTAGCTGGCATTAAATCAACATTTTCTGTACTTCTTAAAATGCCTTTGCCTTTTTTAATAGGCTTATCTTCAATAATTTTATCAATAATATCTTTTATTGTTACTTTTAGTTTCTCTTGCTCTGTAAAACCTAAGCATATAGTCAAACTGCCTTGTGGGTCTAAATCTATTGCTAATACTCGTTTGCCTTTTCTAGCTAGTCCAACTGCTAAACTTGATGAAGTTGTTGATTTTCCAACTCCACCTTTATTATTTGTAATTGTAATAACTTTCATCAATCAAACCTCCTAACTCTTACTAATAAGCCATTTAATGAAAGCTTAGGCTCTCTAGCAATGTAATAGTTTTCATTTATATATTCAATTACAGATTTCTTCCAAGACGGATATTCCTCATATTTTTCATCTATTGAAAGATATTCAATAGTAGAGCCACAAGTAAAGTCATCGCCATATTCTGTTTCATATCTGCCATAAGAATTTCTATGTAACACACTTTCATATTTTATAGGTAAATCAATATATTTTATTTTGCTTTCTATTTGTAAAAACATTTCTAATATATTTCCTATTTCATCTTCAAGAAAAACATCATTCGGATTAGTTTTATCTACATCTAAATTTTCAAATTCATTAGAATAAACATATCCAACATCATCAACAATTTTTCCTATGTCGTACCTAATACTTTTTAGTTTTTTTACTACTTCGTTGGTTTTCATCATAGGCAATTTTCCTCCATAATTCACTTGATTTTTTTGACACTAATGTTACACTACATAATTTTATTGATTTTTTTTAAAAATTTTCGTCTAATTATTTTTGGAAAAAGAAAAAGACAAATCGTCAAACCCCTTATTTTATAAGGTTTTTCCATTTGTCTTTATTATACTATAGTCGTATCCGTCAGGTGCAGAAATTTCCTCCACATGGTAAGTACCTGGTTGTAAATTAGAAATATTGATTTTACCGCTAGAGTCTGTTGTAAACTCCTTGGAGTAACCTAATTCAGAAGAAAAAATCCTTAATACAGCACCACTTACTTTGCTGTTATTTGAGCTATCAATT
>JBKECM010000020.1:0-1919 GCA_047974615.1 Lachnospirales bacterium | reverse complement strand
CGATAACATTTATGATGTTCTTTGTTATTATTGCGATCAACTGGTTATAGAGATTGATGACCAATATGAGATTTTTTTAAAAACTGATAGAGATGACATTTATAAATTTGTGCTTTCCTTTTGGGCGGAAAATAACGAATTTTTAGAATCACTTTACATAAGTCATCTTTGGGATATACTACAAACGTCTATGGAGACAAAGGCAAAAAATTTAAGAGCCAACTTGACTAAAAATTTTATCTCAGCTCAAGATGCAGACTATTTTTTTAGTATTTTTAGTGGTGTTTTAAGCGGCATTCTTAGGACTTGGATTAGACATGGGAAAAAAGAGGAAATTTCCACTATGGATGAAAAAATTCAGGATATACTTAAGGTTTTTATTAAATAAAGTTAAAATACAAATATCTTTACCTTTAAAATTTCGAAAACGGATATGTGTGTAGGTGACAATTTCCTCTGTCCCCATGTCACGTCTTTCTAAACAACTCATTTATCATTTATGATATGAAACGATTTTCTTGTTTTTTGTATTATAAGTTGTGAGAATATTGTATCTTATTTAATAATATGTTACAATATTCTCACAACTTAGGTTGAAACACATTTTTAAAAGGAGATTTAATATGGAAAAAGAAGAACGTACTATAGACTATGTAAAGTGGGGATGTTTAGTACTATTTGCAATTTTAACGATAGCAAGTCAAATACCTGGAGTGCCATTTATATTGCAAGTGGTTCAATGGTTCCCATTAATCGCATTTGCAGTAATCCATGGTTGTCAGAGATATGGTTGGAAAAACATGCTTATATATTTTGTAATAACTTGGGTAGTAAGTAATTTTTTAGAGAGTTTAAGTATCATAACTGGTTTCCCATTTGGTAATTATCATTATATGGATTCTTGGTTTAAAATCGTAGGTGTACCTATAGCTATTATGCCAACATATTTTGCACAAAGCTATATTGCTTTGACTATGGCACAAGCTTTAATTGGTATTTTCAACAAGAAAATTAATGGGATTTACAAGTTTATTGTACCATTTACAGCAGCTCTTGTAATGACGATGTGGGATGTAATTTCAGACCCTACTGCATCAACAATAACTGGTGGTTGGACATGGGAAAATGGTGGCGAATTTTTTGGTGTGCCTGTTTCAAACTTTGCTGGTTGGGTATTATGTGTATACATTTTCATGCAAATTTTCACATTAATTTTAAGTAAATATGAGTCTACAGAAAAACAAACTAGTGTAGCTAGTAATAAAAGTTTTTGGATAGAGCCATGTGTTGCCTATGCATGTATGGGTACCGGTGTATTAATATCTGGCTTTACACAAACAGAGTACATTGAGATTTATAGATCAATGGCAATGCTTTCTGTATTTTTAGTTCTTTTTAATGCGTTAATGGCTTCTATGAGAATAATTCAAAATAAAGAGGATTTGAGATAATGAAAAATTATATTAATCAAGATTTAATGACGGAAAATGTGAAAAACGAACGTATGGGTGCTGTAATGACACAACTTAATTTAGATAAATGTCTTGTGGAACATACTGAATATAACATAAACTCTTGGTTCGCTTTCGGACGTTTTCAGGCAGATGATACAATGCTTGACTATTTGTTCCACATTATGCAATTAGAGTTCCCAAAGTTAATGGGAGGAAGGAAATATCAGGTAGTAATTACGATTTTAAATGAAGTAACCGGCGAATATTACGCCAAAGATTACCTCTTTAAATCTTCAGAAGTTACAGTAAACTTAGATAAATTTTATTTGAAGGTACCAAACGGCCTTATGGAAGGTACTTTTGATAATATGCACCTTGTGATTGATGAAAAACCTGCAGGCTTCAAACTTGATACTACAGTAAAAGCAATTCATTACCCCTTGGTATCAGGTGGAACTTCTGTAT
>JBKECM010000125.1:0-1646 GCA_047974615.1 Lachnospirales bacterium | reverse complement strand
TCACCTAGTATAATGTACTTAAGCAATCGGCGAAGCGATTGCCTTAAGTTCACCCCATGGGGTGAAAAATTTTACATTACCCTTTCTTTTAATCATTTTTATATTTTATGACTTGATTTAGTCATATCAAAACTGTTAATTCTACTTGTTTTCAAGTATAATTATATATATTAAGATAGAGTGGTTTTAGCGTTCACCTTGAAGGTAAGCTTCGTAAGCGAGACTAAAGCCTCTATCTTTGTATAAAGACATTAATTAGTTGGCTAGAGGTAAGCTCTTTATATTCGCTAGGATATGTTTGTACAAAGTATATAGAGGATTATCTATCTTAAAATTTCTAACTACTAACAAAGGAGCTGATTTTTTGTATTTTTTAGGTATTGATATTGCAAAAACAAACCATGTTGCATCGCTTATTGATATTAATGGTGAAACTATTATTTCGACTATTAAATTTACCAATGATACTAACGGTTATCAAAAACTTCTTCTTGCTATTAAAGACTATTCTAATGATAAAGATAATCTTTATATAGCTATGGAAGCTACAGGTATTTACTGGCTATCTTTATTTAGCAACTTAAAAGAAGATGAATTTAATGTTTCTGCTTTTAACCCTTTTCAAATCAAAACTTTTAGAAGTGCTGTTACAAATCGTAAGCAAAAAACCGATTCTATTGATTCTGTAATTATCGCTCAATACATACGCACCTTTGGTGCTAATGAAAATGTATCTCTAGATGAAAAATATGGTTCTCTTAAAAGACTAACTCGTCATCGTTCCGATATAATTAATAATGTTTCTGCCACTAAAACTAGACTAATTGGCATACTTGATGTTGTTTTCCCTGAATATTCATCTGTTTTCTCTGATATATTCTGCAAAAGCTCTTTAGCTATTCTCGAAAAAGCTTCATCTCCGAAAGAAATCGCTAAACTTCAAGACCGTACTTTGCTATCTATTATTTCTACCAACAGCAAAGGTCGTTTAGGTATTGAAACTGTTCAAAAACTTAAAGAACTTGCTAAAAATTCTTTTGGTTCTAAAGTTCTTGGAAAAGCTACTACTTTTGAAGTTAAACAGCTTCTTCAGCAACTTGTTTTTTTCGATTCCTTATTAAAAGAGTTAGATGAAGAAATTGATTCATATTACAATGAATTTAACTGTCACCTTACTTCTATACCAGGCATTGGCAAAACTCTTGCTCCTATTATTTTGGCTGAAATCGGTGATATATCCAATTTCTCCAAGCCTAATAAACTTGTTGCTTTTGCTGGTTCTGATCCTTCTGTAAATCAGTCGGGTAATAAATCTTCTGCTAATGAAAAAATATCAAAACGAGGTTCACCTTATCTTAGACATGCCATTTATACTGCTAGTTTTGTTGCTATTTCTAACGATGAAACTTTAAGAGCCTACTATGACAAGAAAAAATCAGAAGGCAAACATCACTACGTTGCTTTAAATGCTATTTCCAGAAAACTTCTTACTATTATTTGGTGTGTCCTTTCTGAAAATAGACCTTACTATAATTAATCACTTTATTATTTTGAAAAATTTTGATTTTTCTTAGTTTTATTTTTGTACCATTTTTTAAGTTTTAAAAAAACTTATTTATTCACTTGACTAATGATAGTTGGTCTCG
>JBKECM010000123.1:0-5991 GCA_047974615.1 Lachnospirales bacterium | reverse complement strand
ATAATATGGGAAAATTAAAAGCACCACATAGATTTGATATAGTAGGTAGTTTCTTAAGACCAGAAAGATTAAAAGAGGCTCGTGAAAATTTAAAAACAGGTAAAATTTCAAAAGAAGATTTAACAAAGGTTGAAGATGAAGAAATAGAAAAACTCATAAAGAAACAAAAAGAAGCTGGTTTAAAAGTAATAACTGACGGCGAATTTAGACGTAGCTACTGGCATTTAGATTTTATGTGGGGATTTAACAGTGTCGAAGAAATAGAACTTGAACATGGGTACTTTTTCCATGGGGAAGAAACAACAAAGGGTTCTATAGCTGTAAGTGGTAAAATAACAGGAGAAAATCACCCATTTGTAGAACATTTTAAATTTGTTAAAAAGTTTGAAGACGAAAATACTGTTGCAAGACAAACTATTCCGGGTCCTGCTCAAATGTTAGCTGAACTTTTTAGAGGCGATAACACTAAGAATACTTTGAAATTTTATCCAAACTATGATGAATTAATTGAAGACTTAGTAAAAGCTTATAAAACTGTAATTAGCGATTTATACAATGCTGGTTGTAGAAATATTCAACTTGACGACTGTACTTGGGCTATGCTATGTGACCCAGACTTCTGGAAAACTATGGCTGCTGATGTTAAAATCGAAGATGAGTTAAGAAAAAATATTGTTGCTAGTAATAAAATTCTTACAGATATACCAGAAGATTTAGTTGTTACTACACATATTTGCCGTGGTAACTATCACTCTACATATGCTTCTAAAGGTGGCTACGATATAGTTGCACCAGTTCTATTTAAAGAGTTAAAAGTTGATGCTTTCTATTTAGAGTACGATGATGAAAGATCTGGAAGTTTTGAACCACTTAAATTTTTAGCAGAAGATAAAAAAGTAATTTTAGGTCTTGTTACAACTAAAAGACCAGAACTTGAAAATAAAGATGAAGTAAAGGTACGTATTCAAGAGGCGACTAAATATGTTCCACTTGATAGACTTTACTTAAGCCCACAATGTGGTTTTGCATCTTGTGAAATCGGAAATAAATTAACTGAAGATGAGCAATTTGCAAAATTGCGTCTTGTAAAAGAAATCTCTGAAGAAGTTTGGGGTAAATAAATTTTTATAAAGCATTACTTAGATTTACTAGGTAATGCTTTTTTTACTCTGCAAATAATATTAAATTTTCTTATTTGCAAAAATATATGAGTTGCACAATGATTTCAACATTTATTTTCTTTTATGCTTGACAAATACATATATCTTCTATATAATAGATATGGTATATCGTAAATCATGGTACGATAACTCTAAAATAAAATTTTAGGTAGATTAAACATAGGAGGTGCAGGAATGCCAACATTCAATCAATTAGTTAAGCAAGGTCGTAAGACTGTAGAGAAAAAGTCTACTGCTCCTGCTTTACAAAAAGGTTTCAACAGCCTTAAGAAAAAGCAAATTAACCAAAGTAGCCCTCAAAAAAGAGGTGTGTGTACTTCTGTTAAAACAACTACTCCTCGTAAGCCTAACTCAGCACTTAGAAAAATTGCCAGAGTTCGTCTTTCAAACGGTATAGAGGTTACAGCATACATTCCAGGTGAAGGCCATAACTTACAAGAGCATAGCGTTGTTTTACTTCGTGGTGGTCGTGTAAAAGACTTAGCAGGGGTTCGTTACCACATCGTTCGTGGTACTTTAGACACTGCTGGTGTTGCTAAAAGAATGCAAGCTCGTTCTAAATACGGTGCTAAGCGTCCTAAAAAAGCAAAATAATTTTTTAATAGTTTAAGTTTAAGTTGATACTAGATTGTCTGTACCCACATTTAATCTGCCATGAAGATATAAAGAAGGTAGTACAGCACAATACAGTTAATAAGGAAACTTATTTACTAAGTACCCAGATTTAATGTATATTAAATCAATTTTAAGGAGGGAAATACTGTGCCAAGAAAAGGTCGTGTTCAAAAAAGAGATGTACTACCTGATCCAATTTACAATAATAAGGTAGTTACAAAGTTAGTTAATGCAGTTATGGAAGACGGTAAAAAAGGTATTGCACAAAAAATAGTGTACGATGCATTTGCTATCGTTGAAGAAAAAAGAGGCAGTGCTGCTTTAGAAAACTTTGAAGCTGCTTTAGAAAATATTATGCCTGTTTTAGAAGTTAAAGCTCGTCGTGTTGGTGGTGCTACTTATCAAGTACCTATCGAAATCAGACCAGAACGTCGTCAAGCTTTAGGTCTTCGTTGGTTAGTTACTTATTCAAGAAAAAGAAACGAACGTACTATGAAAGAACGTTTAGCTAACGAATTACTTGATGCTTTAAACAATACAGGTGGAGCATATAAGAAAAAAGAAGATGTTCATAAAATGGCTGAGGCTAATAAAGCATTTTCACACTATAAATGGTAATAGATTTATTTTTTATTTTAAATCTATGTTTATTAAATTAGGAGGAATAAATCAATGTCTAAAAGAGCATTCTCATTAGAGATGACTAGAAATATTGGTATCATGGCTCATATTGATGCTGGTAAAACTACATTGACAGAGCGTATTCTTTACTACACTGGTCGTAACTACAAAATCGGAGATACTCATGAGGGTACTGCGACTATGGACTGGATGGAGCAAGAACAAGAACGTGGTATCACTATCACTTCTGCTGCTACTACTACTCAATGGTTAAATAATAGAATTAACATTATAGATACACCGGGTCACGTTGACTTTACTGTTGAAGTTGAACGTTCTCTACGTGTTCTTGATGGTTCTGTTGGTGTTTTCTGTGCTAAAGGTGGGGTTGAACCTCAATCTGAAACTGTTTGGAGACAAGCAGATAAATATAATGTACCTCGTATGGCTTTCGTTAATAAGATGGACATTATGGGTGCTGACTTCTACAGAGTTGTAGATATGATAAAAACTCGTTTAGGTGCTAACGCTGTACCTATTACTTTACCTATGGGCGCTGAAGATGATTTTGTTGGTATTATTGATCTTATGAAAATGAAAGCTTATTTCTACATGGACGATAAAGGCGAAAACATCGAAGAAAGAGAAATACCTGCTGAATACACTGATAAAGCTAATGAGTGGCATGATGCTATGGTTGAGTCTATCTGTGAAAATGATGACGCTTTACTTGAAAAATTCTTTGAAGGTGAAATACCTTCTGTTGAGGAACTTAAAGCGACTTTACGTAAAGGTACTATCGCTTGTAAAATTACACCAGTTCTTTGTGGTTCTGCTTACAAAAACAAAGGTGTTCAAAAATTACTTGATGCTGTAATCGACTACTTACCAGCTCCTACTGATATACCTGCTATTAAAGGTACTGAAATCGGAACTGATAAAGAAGTCGAAAGACACGCTTCTGATGAAGAACCTTTCTCTGCGTTAGCATTCAAAATTATGAATGACCCATTCGTAGGTAAATTAGCATTCTTTAGAGTTTACTCTGGTACTTTAGAAGCTGGTTCATACGTTTATAACTCTACTAAGGGTAAAAAAGAAAGAATCGGTCGTATCGTTCAAATGCACGCTAATACTCGTGAAGAAATCGACAAGGTTTATTCTGGAGATATAGCTGCTGCAGTTGGTCTTAAAAATACAACTACTGGTGATACTTTAGTTCTTGAGGGTGACGAAATCGTTCTTGAGTCTATGAATTTCCCAGATCCTGTTATTTCTGTTGCTATTGAGCCTAAAACTAAAGGGGATAGAGATAAATTAGGTATGGCTTTATCTAAGCTTGCTGATGAGGATCCTACTTTCAAAACTTATACTGACGAAGAAACTGGTCAAACAATTATCGCTGGTATGGGTGAGCTTCACCTTGACGTTCTTGTAGACCGTTTAAGACGTGAGTTCAAAGTTGAATCTAATGTTGGTGCTCCACAGGTTGCTTACCGTGAAGCATTTACTAAACCTGCTGATGTTGACTCTAAATACGCTAAACAATCTGGTGGACGTGGTCAATATGGTCACTGTAAAGTTCGTTTTGAACCTATTCCAAATAGTGATGGTGGCGAATTAGTATTCGTTAACGAAATCGTTGGTGGTTCTATTCCTCGTGAATATGTTCCTGCTGTTGAAAACGGTATTCGTGAAGCTATGCAATCTGGTATTATTGCTGGATATCCTGTTGTTGGTTTAAAAGCTACTGTTTATGACGGTTCTTACCATGACGTTGACTCATCTGAGATGGCGTTCAAAATCGCTGGTTCTATGGCTTTTAAAGATGCCATGAGACAATCATCTCCAGCTTTACTTGAGCCTATTATGAAGGTTGACGTAACAGTTCCAGAAGAATACATGGGTGATGTTATCGGTGATATCAACTCTCGCCGTGGTCGTATCGATGGTATGGAAGCTAGCAATGGTGCACAAATCGTTCACTCTTTTGTTCCTTTAGCTGAAATGTTCGGATATGCTACTGACTTACGTTCTAAAACTCAAGGTCGTGGTGTTTACGCTATGGAAGTTGATCACTATGAAGCAGTTCCAAAATCTATTCAAGAAAAAGTTGCAGAAGGTCGTAGCAAAAACTAATTTTATATGTTATTATAAATTTAGTTTATTACACTTATGTAATATTTTTAATAAATTTTATAAAAAGGCTTGCAAATTGTAAGCAAAATAACTATAATAGTATTAAATAATGCAAAATGCATAATTAATTAAGGAGGCACTTTTAAAATGGCTAAATCTAAATTTGAAAGAAGTAAACCACACGTAAATATCGGTACTATCGGTCACGTTGACCACGGTAAGACAACTCTTACAGCTGCAATCACTAAAACTCTTTTCGCTAGATATCAATTAGGTGAAGAAGTTGCATTTGATAAAATCGATAAAGCTCCTGAGGAAAGAGAGCGTGGTATCACTATCTCTACTACTCACGTTGAATATGAAACTCCAGCTCGTCACTACGCACACGTTGACTGTCCGGGACATGCTGACTATGTAAAAAATATGATCACTGGTGCTGCTCAAATGGACGGCGCTATCCTTGTTGTTGCTGCAACTGATGGTCCTATGGCTCAAACTCGTGAGCATATCTTACTTGCTCGTCAAGTAGGTGTTCCTAAGATCGTTGTTTTCATGAACAAGTGTGATATGGTTGATGACGATGAGTTATTAGAATTAGTTGAAATGGAAATTAGAGATTTATTATCTGAGTATGACTTCCCAGGTGATGACACTCCAATTATCCGTGGTTCTGCGTTCCAAGCTTTACAAGATCCTTCTTGTTCTTGGGGTGACAAAATTATCGAATTATTTGAACAAGTTGACACATATATCCCAACTCCAGTTCGTGAAACTGAAAAACCTTTCTTAATGCCTGTTGAGGACGTTTTCTCTATCACTGGTCGTGGTACTGTTGCAACTGGTCGTGTTGAGGCTGGTACATTACACGTACAAGACGAAGTTGAACTTGTTGGTTTAGCTGAAGAGTCTAGAAAAATTATCGTTACTGGTATCGAAATGTTCCGTAAACTTCTTGACGAAGCTCAAGCTGGTGACAACATTGGTGCTTTATTACGTGGTGTTCAAAGAACTGAAATCGAAAGAGGTCAAGTTCTTGCTAAGACTGGTTCTATAACTCCACACACTAACTTTACTGCACAAGTTTATGTATTATCATCTGAAGAAGGTGGTCGTCATAAGCCATTCTTTAACAACTACCGTCCACAATTCTATTTCAGAACAACTGACGTTACAGGTGTTATCACATTACCAGAAGGTACTGAAATGTGTATGCCTGGTGACAACATTGAGATGAAAGTTGAGTTAATCACTCCAATCGCTATGGAAAAAGGTGTTCGTTTCTCTATCCGTGAGGGTGGTAGAACTGTTGGCGCTGGTAACGTTAACGAAATCATTAAGTAATTTATTTTAGTAATATATAAAAAGAGTGTTCTTTTAGAACGCTCTTTTTTTCAATCAAAAGCAATTAAATAGGATGGTGCTGAAAAAGTCAAAT
>JBKECM010000102.1:0-26475 GCA_047974615.1 Lachnospirales bacterium | reverse complement strand
AATCAGCGAGGAACGAGTGCTAATTTTATGCGACATGCAAGATGATTTGCAAAGCAAATCATCAAGTCGAGCGTAATTTTTGTGCAGTAATATTTTTTTCTATCCTTTATCAGCACCCTCCCTCTTTTATTGTTAAAATTATTATCTAATTAAGTAATTATACCATATAATTGATTAAAAATATATTAGAAACTATATTAGTAATTCAAAAAAGAATTGGTATATTTCATAATTGCAAAAACAACAGTTTATAAATAGCAACGTTGCCAAATAGCAAGAAAAAGAAAGTTTTTACTTAAGGCACCCTCGTTTTTAGAGGTCACCTTAATTAAATCTCTGTATAACTAAAAATATTTATTATTTTCAAAAAAAGTTGTAAAACTCTAAAAAAAGAATTTTACAACTAATTTTATTCTTATTTATTATCGATATCAGTTTCTTCTGAACTAACTTCTTCGGTTTCTATATCAGACTCTTTATTTAATTCTGCAATGTGACCTTTTATTTCCATAGGATTTATAACAATAACTTCTTGTTCGGGTGAATAAACCCTTTCCTTCGGTTTAAATATATCATCTTCTTCATCATCAAATTCATCAACAGCAGCGATAACAATATCGTAAACATCAAAGTTAGAACTCTTTGTTGATGACGTATAATAACAATATATATCAGCCAGAAACACTTTACCAAAAGAAGTTTTCAAAATAGCTCTTAACGGATCTAAGCTATCTTTTTTATCAGATAAAAATACTTTTTTAATATCTAAATCATATAAAATGCTTGAAGGATTTTTCTGTAAAATATCAAGTATTTCATTTCTATCTTTAACTGCAAAAATTTCGATTGATTTTTTATTACAGTTTAAAATTTCACCTTCTCCAGAATAAGTCAAAATAGCAAATAAACTTCCTTCTAAAAACTTTTCAATTCTCTTTTCAGAATGTTCAAAGTCATAAGTTTTCATTTTAAGCTCATAAGTTCTTTTTGAAATAATATGTTCAAGCTCAAGGTTATTTTCAACAAGTTTATTACTAGTTTCAAAAAAAACATTTGCAATATATCCCAGTTCATCTTTATTATTTATACCATATAAATATGTTGATTTATCTTCTTTAAATCCTTTTAAACTCTCTAAGAAAGTATAGATAGGTCGTTTGAATAATATTTCAGTGAAATATAAAACTAAAATATAAAATACAATAAATATTATAAACACATAAATAAATATGTTTGTACTATTCCAAAAGCTTGAAAATGTATCAATATCAGTAATACATATAAGATTCCATGGAGTATTTTTAATAGGTAATGCAGTAACAAGAACATCAACAGGTTGATCATCTTCAAGGAAAATATAACTTGTTTTAAAGGAAGTAACTTCTTCGTTATTCTCAAAAGTGTTTTTAACTGAAACTAAGTTATTATAGTATTGTTTAAACTCTTTTGAGCCAAGACGATCTAACATATTGATACTTTCAAAGTTCCATATATAGTCATACCCTACAATACTTGAGGTAACAAGATAACCGCTTTCATCAGCAATATAAATTTTAGAAACTTCAGAATTAATGTCTTTAATTCTACTTGTTATTTTGTCAAAATCAACCTCAAATGATAAAGTACCTAAAAACTCTGTGTTATCATATACAGCAGTAGTAAACCAAATACTGTTTTCACCTGTTAAGGCATTTGAACTCATTTTAAGATAATATGTGTTAGGACTTGAAGAAATAATAGCATTATTTTCGTCCATATCTTCTTTTGAATAAGCAAGTTCTTCAATGGCTAATTCATCAAAGTTTAAAGTATAGCCACTAACCTGAATACTTCTTTCTTCTTTTACTAAATTAAAAACAAGCTTTTTTTCAAGTAAATTAGAAAAAACAACTTTATTTTCATCTATAACATTTCTTGCTAATTCTTCATCATTTGAATTTTGAAACCATTCAATTAACCTTTTAGAACTAGCTAAACTATTCATATAATATATTTCTTGATTTATATCTGTTTCAATAATACTTCGAACTTTTGATACATTATAGTTTGTATAAAGACTTGAAATATCATTAAAAAAACCAAGTGTACTAATTCCTATAACAACAGTAAAAATTACAAAAACAACTGTTAAAACAAGAATATTCATAATTCTTAATTTTCTAATTATTGAAAATTTTGCATAATTTGTAATTTTACTAAAAAGCGACATTTTCCTACTCCCAAATTTATATTTAATATTTAATTAATTTTAACATACAATAGTATTTATTGCAAGAAAATAAAGCAATAGTACGTACTTAACTTTCAAATTTTCTAACAGCTATTGATACTTCCGATAGAAAAAAAATATCTTTACCCTTATTACATTCAAAAATATAGTCATGTAAGGATTTACTTGTATATATACTATAATCACCAATTATTGCTATCTTAACATTATAATTTACAAATTTTTGTAAAATTTCCCCTGCCAGTGTCGTTTTTAAGTCAAAAAATTCTTCAACAATATTTTTTTTATTAATAATAAACATATTCGTATTACATTCATATTGCAAACTCATAACAAAATCTAAAGCAGAATTCACATCATATATTAAAATATCATCACTAACAATATTTGCAATATCTTTATTTACTCCTAAAAGTTCGTATTTCATTTTATCACCTCTAGTTGATTTTATCACTAATTATTATTTTTTTCAATAAATTTTCACTTTTTATAAGCATTTTTGCAAAATTCAATTATAGCAAGTTTTGTGTAAGGTAACATTGCTAAATATAATTTAACTTAAAAAGACAATAAAAATCATTTCGACCATTATTGTCTTATATTATTACATTATTTTTCGTATCCAACCTTCAGGTGCTTCAACAGTACCTTTTTGAATACCAATTAAAGTATTATATAACTCTTGAGTAACTTTACCCATATTTGTCATTCCACTAGGGAAAGCTATTTCTTTACCATGGTCAACAACTTTACCAACTGGAGATAATACTGCAGCCGTACCACACATAGCACATTCAGAAAAGTTTTCAAGTTCAGAAAGTAAAATTGGTCTTTCAGTAACTTTTAAACCCATAATGTTTTCAGCGATATATAAGATTGATCTTCTTGTTATAGAAGGTAAAATCGAGCTTGATTTTGGAGTTACAATTTCATTATCTTTAGTAACAAAAATAAAATTAGCTCCCCCACTTTCTTCTATGTAAGTTTTTGTTGCAGGGTCTAAATACATATTTTCATCATAACCATTTTTATGTGCTATAATGTTTGCATTAAGACTCATTGCATAGTTTAAACCAGCTTTTATATTTCCAGTACCATTTGGTGCCGATCTATCAAAGTCACTTACACAAAGCGTTAAAGGTTTGATACCATCTCTGTAGTATGGGCCAACAGGCATACATATAATACGGAATTGGTACTCATCAGCAGGCTTAATTCCAATAACTGGACCAGTTGCGAATATATATGGTCTTATATAAAGACTTGCACCACTGCCATAAGGTGGAACCCAAGAAGCATTAGCTTTAATAACTTCATCAAGGGCAGCTAAAAATTTTTCCTTTGGATAAGGAGGAATTTGAAGTGGCTTTGCTGAATCCATAAGTCGTTCTGCATTTAAGTCAGGTCTAAAAGTTACAATGCTGCCATCAGCAGTTTCGAAAGCCTTTAAACCTTCAAATACTTGTTGACAATATTGAAGTATACCGGCACACTCGTTAATTACCACAGCAGGGTCACTAGTAAGACCTACATCTTCCCATTTTCCATCTTTATAATTAGATACAAATCTCATATCAGTTGCTGTATAAGCAAAACCAATATTTGCCCAATCAATATTTTGTTTTTCCATATATATTCCTCCGAAATTAAAATATTTCATAATTTGTTAATCATTTTACCATAAAAAAATTAAAATTTCAATAGATTTAATTTGAATTTTGAATTTTTTTCTATATGAAAATTCAAAACAAATTATTTTAATCCACGACTTCCGGGTTTAATAGCTTCACTATGTCCTTCTTTACATAACGGACAATCAACAGGGTCAAAAGCTTCTACTTGTGCTTTATATACGCTTTTAAATGGTACTCCAAAGTCAGCTTTACCTTGACTTCTATCTACTAAAACCCCTACACCAACAACTTCTCCCCCATGTTCTTTAACAACATCAATAACATCTTGTACAGAACCACCAGTTGTTACAACATCTTCTACAACTAAAACTTTTTGTCCTTTTTGTATTTCAAAACCACGTCTTAATGTCATCTTACCATTTTCACGTTCTGCAAAAAGGTTTTTAACTTTTAATTGTCTAGCAACTTCATAACCAAAAATAATTCCACCAACTGCAGGTGCAATAACAATATCAATTTCTTGATTTTTGAACTCATCAACTAGGTATGCTGCAAGTTCACTATTATATTCAGGATATTGACATATTTTTGCACATTGCATATATTGTTTACTATGTTTACCACTAGTAAGAATAAAATGACCATTTAATAAAACTTCTGCTTTTTCTAAAATTTTTTCTATTTTTGTACTCATACTTTTCTCCTTAAATAATTCCTCTAATTTCTTTTAAATCTTGTATTTTTTGATTTACCATAAAATCATCTATACCCTTTATAACTTCTACAGGGGTAAAAGGATTAATAAAATTACCTGTACCAATAGCAACTAAGGTTGCCCCAGCCATAATAAATTCGATTGCATCTTCATAAGTTGTAACACCACCCATACCGATTATAGGTAATTTTACAGAATTTGCAACTTGATTTACCATACGAACTGCAACAGGTTTAATAGCAGGTCCTGAAAATCCACCTGTTCTATTAGCTAATAGTGGTTTACGTTTGTATATATCGATATTCATACCGATTAGCGTGTTAATTAAAGATATACCATCAGCACCACCTTCTTCACAAGCTTTAGCCATTTTAACAATATCAGTAACATTAGGGCTTAGCTTTATAACAAGAGGCTTTGTACAATGCTTTTTAACTTCTTTAACCACATTATATAGCACTTTTTCATCTGTCCCAAAAGCTATACCACCTTCAGTAACATTTGGACAAGAAACATTTAACTCATACATATCAACTTTTGTAGGTTCAAGCTTTTGTATAACATTAACAAATTCTTCTATAGAGTGACCACAAACATTTACAATAACCTTTGTATCTATATTTTCTAAAAAATTTATTTCTTTTTCTAAAAAATTATCAACACCCTTATTTTGTAAGCCTATAGCATTAAGCATACCACCATAAGTTTCAGCAATTCTAGGTGTTTGGTTACCCTTCCACTCTTTATGGGAAATACCTTTTACAGTTATACCTCCTAAAGAACTTATATCATAGAAATCATTATATTCTCTACCATTACCAAAAGTACCAGACGCCGTAATAATGGGGTTCTTAAACTCAATTCCGCAAAAATTTACATTAAGATTACTCAAAGATAAGTTCCTCCCCTCTAAAAACAGGCCCATCTACACAAACTTTTTTACTTACTATTTTGTCACCGTCTTTTATATTAATAACACAACCAAGACATACTCCAACACTACAAGCCATTCTTTCTTCCATAGAAATTTGAGAATTTATATTGTTTTTTATTGAATATTCAACAACACCCTTTAACATAAGTTTAGGTCCACAAGATATAATATAGTCTGGTTTTTCCATAGAAAGTAATTTTTCAACAACGTTTCCTTTAAAACCAAAATTTCCAGTATCAGAACATATTTCAAAATCATTATTTGAAAATTTATTAGTTAAAAATGGTTCATTTCTAAAACCAAGAATAACTTTTATTTTATTAAAACCAAGTTTTTTTAGCTCACTATAAGCTCCTACAAGTGGCGGAATACCTACTCCACCACCTATAAGATATACAGTACCTTTAATGTCTTGAAAATCGTACCCATTACCTAAAGGTAAAAGTATGGAAACTTTTGAGTCTTCTTCAATATTTGATAAAATCTTAGTCCCATTACCAACTTTTTGAATAACAAGTGATATTGTTTCATTTTCCTTATTTATTTCTGAAATACTTATGGGTCTAGGTAAAATTTTGCTTTTGTCATCAATATAAATACTAACAAACTGACCAGCAACACATTGATTTACGATTTCTCCAACTTTTATTATAAGTTCAAACAAATCATCATTTATTTTATTTTTTTGAATAATAATACCTTCGCAAAATTTCTTCAAAATATCACTCCTATTTAATAAATTTAAGGTCTTGAATACTACAAATATCACAATTATCTATAGTAACATTTGTTTCCATAATTTTTATAATTGCCTCGAAAGTATCTAAACTTGTAAGCATATTAAGTTTAGCTTCTGATGCAAAACGACGTATTCTAAAGGAATCGTTACTTAAAACGTTTGGTTCTGTAGGAATATCAATAATAAGTTTTACGTCTCCACCTTTTATAATATCAAGTATCGTTGTACCTTCTTCACCTATTTTAGAAACAACTTCGCACTTTACATTGTCTTTCTCAAGAACTCTAGCAGTACCATCTGTGGCATAAAAATTTACATTAAATTTTTCTAGTCTTTTAGCTAACTTTGAAAAACGTTCTTGATCTTTTTTACGAACTGTTGCTACAATTTTCGCACCATTTTTAAAGAAAGTAAATCCAGAAGCAAGCACACCCTTGAATAAAGCTTCTTCACGAGTTTTTCCTATACCTAAAACTTCACCAGTAGAACGCATTTCAGGTCCTAGGGAAACTTCAACATCAGGTAATTTTTCTGTAGAGAAAACAGGAACTTTAGCAGTTACAAACTCAGGTTCAGGTATTATTTCAACAGTAAAACCTTGTTCTTTTATAGATTGACCAATCATAACTTTTGTTGCAACATCAATGATGTGTACACCTGTAACTTTACTTATATATGGTACAGTACGACTTGAACGAGGATTAACTTCTATAACATAAACTTCATCTTCAAACAATATAAATTGTATATTTATCATACCAATAACTTGAAGTTCTTTTGCAATCTTTCGAGTAATTACAACTATTTCATCTTTAACCTTTTGAGGTACATTTTTTGAAGGATATACACTTATACTATCTCCAGAATGTATTCCTGCACGTTCAAGATGCTCCATAATACCAGGTATCAAAATACTTTCACCATCGCATATAGCATCAACTTCAATTTCAACACCATTGAGATATTTATCGATTAAAACAGGATTATCTTTATCATTAACAAATGCTTTTTCAAGATACTCAACTAAAGTTTTTTCATCATAAGTTATTTCCATACCTTGCCCACCTAAAACATAACTAGGACGCACAATAACTGGATAACCTACCTTTTCAGCAATTTTAATACCATCTTCTTTATTCCAAACACCAAGTCCTTTTGGTCTTAAAATATTATTTTTTTCTAAAATATCATCAAATTTTTCTCTATCTTCAGCTATATCAATTTGTTCTGGTTGTGTACCTAAAACTTTGATATTCTTCTCTCTAAAGAAGTTAGCAAGTTTTATTGCAGTTTGTCCACCAAATTGTAAAATAACACCCTCTGGTTTTTCCTTTCGTACAATATTTAAAACATCTTCTTGCGTAAGTGGTTCAAAATAAAGTTTATCTGCAATATCAAAGTCTGTAGATACTGTTTCAGGATTATTGTTAATTATTATAGTTTCATAACCTTCTCTTTTAAGTTCTAAAATGCTATGAATAGAACAATAATCAAACTCAATACCTTGACCTATTCTTATAGGTCCAGAACCGATAACAATTATTTTTTTCTTATTAGAAATTTTAACTTCATCATATTCATCATATGTTGAGTAGTAGTATGGAGAAGTAGCATCAAACTCACCGGCACAAGTATCAACCATCTTATAGCTTGGGTGAATGTTAAATTCTTTTCTTAAAGCATAAATATCACGAGGTGAAACTTTCATAAGCTTACCGATACCTTTATCAGATGCGCCTTTTTTCTTCCATTCTCTAAGATTTATTGCATTGATTTCTTCATAGTTAGAACGAGAAATAATTTCTTCCATAACTACGATATTGTTGATTTTTTCTAAGAAAAACATATCAATACCAGTTATTTCGTTTATTCTATCTAGTAAATAACCACGTCTAATAAGTTCAGCTAAATCAAAAAGTCTTTCATCATCAGGTGTAATAACGCTTTTCTTTAGCTCAATTAAAGTTTTCTTCATAGATTTAGGAGAACGTAAAGTGAACTGCCCTATTTCAAGAGAACGTATAGCTTTAAGAAGTGCTGCTTCAAGGTTATTACCTATAGCCATAACCTCACCTGTTGCCATCATCTTTGTACCAAGACTTCTTTTAGCTTCTTTAAACTTATCAAAAGGCCATTTTGGTATTTTAACTACTACATAATCGAGTGCAGGTTCAAAGCAAGCAAAAGTTTTGTTTGTTACAGCATTTTTTATTTCGTCAAGATTTAAACCTAAAGCGATTTTAGCTGAAACCTTTGCAATAGGATATCCTGTAACTTTTGATGCAAGAGCAGAAGAACGGCTAACACGTGGATTTATTTCTATAATGGCATATTCTAAAGAATGTGGATTTAAAGCAAATTGCACATTACAACCACCAACAATCCCTACTCTATCTATTATTTTAAGTGCAGATGTTCTAAGCATTTGATATTCTACATCACTTAAAGTTTGAGAAGGTGCAACAACTATGCTATCTCCCGTATGAATACCAACAGGGTCAAGGTTTTCCATATTACAAACAGTAATGCAGTTACCAGCACCATCACGTATAACTTCATATTCTACTTCTTTCCAACCTTTAATACTCTTTTCAACTAAAACTTTGCCAACAGGACTAAGAATAAATCCAGAAGTTAAAATTTCTTTTAAAGACTCTTCGTCATCAGCGATACCACCTCCAGCACCACCTAAAGTATAAGCAGGTCTAACAATAACAGGGTATCCATTTTCATTTGCAAACTTTAAACCATTTTCTAAATTATCAACATAATCACTTTGAATAACAGGCTCATTTATTTCTTTCATAAACTCTCTAAAAAGTTCGCGGTCTTCACCAAGTTTAATTGAAGGTATAGAAGTACCGATTACATTTACATTATGCTTTTCAAAAACGCCATTATCACTAAGTTGAATACAAAGATTTAATCCTGTTTGTCCACCCATACCAGCAATAACACTATCAGGTTTTTCTCTTTCGATTACCTTTTCTACAAACTCTTTAGTTAAAGGCTCAATATATGTACGATTTGCAACTTCTTCATCAGTCATAATTGTAGCAGGATTTGAGTTGATTAGTACAACTTCAATACCTTCTTCTTTTAGAGCTTCACAACATTGTGTACCAGAATAATCAAACTCAGCAGCTTGTCCAATAACAATAGGGCCTGAACCGATAACTAAAACTTTTTTAATATCATTATTTTTTGGCATTGTCTACTCTCCTTTTACAACTTTTAAAAATTCATCAAATATATAGTTACTATCTATTGGCCCCGGACAAGCCTCAGGGTGGAACTGTACACTCATAACAGGCTTTGACTTATGTATAACACCTTCAAGTGTTTCGTCATTTATATTTACAAACCAAGGTTCAAGATTTTCATCAATGTTTGTAGCAACATAGTTATGGTTTTGAGATGTAATGTATAGTTTTCCAGTACGTAAATCTTTCACTGGGTGATTTGCACCATGATGACCAAATTTTAATTTTTCGATTTTACACCCAGAAGCTAAACAAATAAGCTGATGACCAAGACAAATTCCTACAACCGGCTTAACTTCCATAAGATTTTTAACATTTTCGATTATTTCAGTTAAAGTTTCAGGATCAGCTGGACCATTTGATAAAAACACTCCATCAGGATTAACTTTTAATATATCCTCCACACTACTAAATGCTGGAAAAACAGTAAGCTTACATTTTCTTTTAGAAAGCTCACGTAAAATATTTTCTTTTATACCAAAATCAAGTACAGCAAGATGTGTTACAGGATTTTTACAATCAATAACTCTAACTTCTTTACAAGTAACTTCTTTTACAGCATTATCCATTGTAAATTTTTCAAAAATCTCTTTAAGTTCTTTTTCCTCGATGTTTTTTCGAGTAGTAATAATTGCCTTCATAGAGCCTTCATCACGAATAACTTTTGTTAAAGCACGAGTATCAATACCATAAAGACCAATTTTTTTATTTTCCTTTAAAAAACCGTCAAGACTAAGCTCACGTCTAAAATTTGATGGTGTATCGCAAACTTCTCTAACTATAAAGCCGTTTAAATGAGCTTGTTGCGACTCCATATCTTCAAAGTTTATACCATAGTTTCCAACAAGAGGATATGTCATAACAACAAATTGTTCTTTGTAAGATGGGTCAGTTAAAGTTTCTTGATAACCAGACATTGCAGTATTAAAAACAACTTCACCAACTACTTTTTCTTTAATATGACCAAAACAAAAACCTTTAAATTGTTTACCATTTTCAAGTATTAACTTACCTTCAATTTTTTTCATTTTTCCTCCTAAGAATGAACTTTCAAATATAATCAGCTTAAATTTATTGTTAAAACTTTATTGCATCTTTTGAGCATTTATTATATCATCTCTCATATCTATCGCACTTTGACGGCTAGCTTTAGCAAAATTTAATTCACCGAAACTTTTATATTTTTCATCTTTATATGCTAAAAGTATACCACGTGAGCTATTTACAATAGCACCAAGCCCTCTTTCATCGAAACACTGTGCAATATCTTCTGCTTTACCACCTTGTGCACCATAACCGGGTACAAGGAAAAATACATTTGGTATTAATTTTCTTATATGTAAAATTTCATCTTTATGAGTACCACCAACTACAGCACCTATAGAAGAATACCCATATTTACCTATAAATTTTTCACCCCATTCTTCTGTTAACTTTGCAGTTTCTTCATATACAAATCTTCCATCAGAAAGCACTAAGTTTTGAAGTTGGAAACTTTTTGGATTTGAAGTTTTAACAAGTATGAATAATCCTTTATTGTACTTACTCATTTCTTCTTCAAAAGGTTCAATGCTATCATATCCCATATAAGGGTTTACAGTAATAAAATCAGTATCAAAATGTTCTTTACCTAAATGACCTATAGAATAACTTTTGGCAGTAGATGCAATGTCACCACGTTTAACATCACCTATTACTATCATACCTTTTTCTTTAGCGTATTTACATGTATCTAAATAGCACTGTAATCCTTCTATTCCGTGTTCTTCATACATTGCAATTTGTGGTTTGACAGCAGGAACAATATCATATATTTCATCAATAATAGCCTTGTTGAACGCCAAAAACATATCACATACATTTGTATATTTATCTTTAATATGTGTAGGTATATATTCAATTTTTGGGTCAAGTCCAACAACTGTAGGATTGCTAGTTTCAATTATTTTTTCGATTAAATTATCAATTATCATAGTTTTCTCCTATTTTAAATCACAATATGCAAGTTTTCCAGCAACATAAGTATATTTTACTTTACCTGTAACTTCTCTATTATGAAAAGGTGTATTTCTTCCCATAGTACCAAAAGTTTCTTTATCAATTTTAAATTTTTCTGCAGGATTTATAACAACAACATCAGCAATCGCACCTACAGACAAATGCCCTTTATCTATACCTAAAATTTTTGCTGGATTTAAAGAAGTCTTTTCAACGAATTGTCTTTTATTTATAATTTCTTTATTTACAAGCTCACTTATTGTAAGTGGCACTAAGGTTTCAAGTCCAACTATACCATTAGCACATAGATCAAATTCGCAAGTCTTTTCATCAACAGAATGAGGTGCGTGGTCTGTAGCAATAACATCAACAATGTCATTTTTTATAGCTTCAAGTATTCTTGCTCTATCATCTTTACTTCTAAGTGGTGGAGCCATTTTAAAGTTTCCATCATAATCAGTTATGTCTTCATCTATAAGAGTGAAGTGATGAGGGCAAACTTCACAAGTTAAGTTTGGATTTTGTTTTTTACCAAATTCTATTAAATCTATAGAACCTCTCGTACTTACGTGACATATATGTAATTTATTTTTATAATTATTAGCAAGTATTATATCGCGACCAGTAATAACATCTTCTACATCATTTGATATACCTTTTAAGCCTAAATTTATTGAAGCTATACCTTCATTAATTTGCCCGTCACCCTTAAGACTTTCATCTTCACAATGGCTAAATATTGGTAAATCAAACATTCTGCTGTAGTTTAAAGCAGTTTTCATAACAATACAATTTAAAACAGATTTTCCATCTTCACTTATAGCACATATACCTTTTTCCTTCATAGAGCCGATTGGTGAAATTTCTTCACCCATCATTCCCTTTGTTATAGCACCTACAGGTAAAACATTCATTAAAGCATCTTTTTCACATTTCATCGTAAAATATTCAACAAGTAATGGACTATCCATAACTGGATTTGTATTAGGCATAGCACATAAAGTTGTAACTCCACCTTTTACAGCACTTAAAGTTCCTGTTTTAATTGTTTCTTTATGAGTAAATCCGGGTTCACGTAAATGCACATGTAAATCAATAAGTCCGGGTACTACCCAACAACCAGTTGCGTCAATAGTAGTTACGTCATTGTCACAAATATTTTCACCTATTTTACAAACTTTCCCATCTTCAATAAGTAAATCTAAAATGTCATCAATATTATTTTTAGGATCAATTATATTTCCGTTTTTAATTAAAATTTTAGCCATTTCTTCTCTCCTCTATAGTATCCAGTAAAGTTTTTATAATGCTCATTCTTATTGCAACGCCATTTGTAACCTGTTCTAAAATAACAGATTTTTCGCCATCAGCACAACTATTCGTTATTTCCACATTACGATTAATAGGACCGGGGTGCATAACCAAACAGTTATCTTTAGCTAAAGCTACAATTTCATCACTAACTCTGAAAAATTTTGCATACTCAGATACAGAAGGTATTTCACTAATCTTATGTCTTTCGTGCTGAACCCTTAAAGCCATAATAACATCAGCATTTATAACACTTTCTTTCAAATTATGTGATATTGTAACACCTAGTTCTTTTAGATTGTCCGGTACATATGTCGTTGGTCCTACAAAAGTTACATTTGCGCCTAAAGTTAATAGAGCATACGCATTACTTCGTGCTACACGGCTATGCTTAACGTCGCCAACAATAACAACTTTTAACCCCTCAATTTTCCCAAACTTTTCTTTCATAGTAAAAATATCAAGTAACGCTTGAGTAGGGTGTTCATTAGCACCATCACCTCCACTTATAACGCTAGCCTTCATATTATTTCCTAGAAAATGAGGTGCCCCAGTTGTACTGTGACGCATAATAACAAGATTTGTACCCATAACATCAACATTTAAAGCTGTATCAAGTAAGCTTTCACCTTTATTTTTACTGCTAGAACCAACATTTAAGTCTACAACCTTTACGCCTAAATATTCACAAGCAAGTAAAAAAGACATTTTTGTTCTTGTACTATCTTCATAAAATAAAGTCATCGCACTATACTTTGAATAATCTTCACATCGGAAACTTTCATCTAAAACAGCCTTTTTCATATCAACTGCTAAATCAAGAAAGTGTTCAAGTTCAGCTTTGCTTAAATCCTTTAACCCAACTAAATCTTTTTTATTATACATACAAACCTCTTTCAATTTGATTTTTTGAAAATAGACAAAAAAATAGAGATAAAATAAATTATCTCTAAAAATAAAATAAACAAATATTTAATAAAATGAAAACAGAAAATAATGATTTAATAATCAAATCAGAAAAAAAATTATTTTTATTTTTCTTAGATACGATATACATCATTATTCCAGTCTCCCTTCTTTACACTGCTAAATATTATAACACATTTTTTAAAATTGTGCAATATAATTTTCCAAAAAAAATCGACCTTTTTTTACAATTTTTTTAGCAATCACAAATGAAAAAGATTAAATATTTTTTGCCTTCAAAATATAGTAGCTTCAGCTAAAGTTTTTATAACCAACTTATACTACCTTTTAATGAAACACAAGCAAAAAAATTAATAAGTCAGATTTTACTTATTGCTTAGTCAAAAGGTAAATTATTTATCTTCTATAATATTCGTTCATTAACTATTGTATTTTGTGAAGATTTATAGTAATATAAAAATTTGAAAAAACCTTTGAATTTTTAACAAAATAGTGTATAATTATAGTAAATGGTTCTTTGACTTTTATTGCTATAATCATAAGAAAAACTAAAAGCAATTTATTTAGTCAAATTATATACTATTTGGTATTTAAAGTAATTAATTATTGTAAATTCAAATATTTTAGAAATTTAATAATAATATAAATAATTGAAAAATATAGACTAACTAAATTTCAAAGTCTTTAAAATTAAAATAATATATTATTATTTTCTATAATTTTTTGATTTTACTTTAAATTAAATAAATTTAATATTTTCTAGGAGGAATTATATTATGGATTTTTATATTTGCGAACGTTGTGGAAATATTCTTAATTTTTTTGCTAGTTCTGACAAACCAGTTACTTGTTGTAACTTACCACTTAGTTTGCTTGCTACAAACACAACTGACCTAGGTCACGAAAAACATGTACCAATCATTTCAAAAAATGGTAACACAATTTGTGTAGAAGTTGGTATAGAAGCACACCCTATGATGTGCGAACACTGGATTCAACAAATCGTTCTTGTAACTAAAAAAACAAGAATGATAGCTACACTAAATTATGATGATGTTCCTAAAGTATACTTTAATTTAAATGATGGCGATGATGCTGTTACTGCATATTCATACTGCAATATACATGGATTATGGAATACATACTAAAATTTTGCCTTGTAGTAAAATAACTAGTCAAAACAAAATTTTAATGACAAACTTATTTATTATGGACATAGTTAACATACCTATGTATTAATAATATTTTATATTTATATATGCCTAATGCAATGTCATTAAACTAAGATAACTAACAAGTATAAAATCAAAAAAGATATATACTTGTTATTTTTTTATACAAAAAAAACTGGCAACGTTGCAAAATAGTACACTTAAATGTCGCCACTTATCAAACAAAAAAAGCACACTACAAGGTTAACTTTTACGAACTTGCCTTGTAATGTACTTTTATAAAGATAAAACTATTTAATTATTTTTTTCCTCTAGTAAATTGTATGTACAGAGCATAACCTAATCCACCCCAAGTAATACATAAACCAGCTATCATAAAAAGAATTGCAATTCCGCTCATAAAGTACCTCCTAGTCTTCTATAAATTCTAAATCTTCTTTGTTTTTCCATGGCAATTTAGATAAAATCAAAGTAAATAAAACTATACAAGTAAGTGCACCAAGTCCATATATTCCTAAAGCACTTAATGAGTAACCTTCATAACCTTGAGTAATTGTAGTATATATTGATAACAGTAAGTTAATTGTCAAGAATATTGGTACAACTAACAATAAAGATACAAACCAAAGTTTACCAACTGATTGTATTGAATTTTTATTTGCATATTCAGCAAATGAATCAAGCTTAAATACATAACCAACAACAACAGCTTCTATGATACCTACGAATACTATACCAAAAGAATTTATGAAATAATCAACGATGTCTAATATGTAAAGACCAGCACCTGTTGCATACATAGAACTTATTGCAAAACCACCAATACATACATACATATACATTTTCTTACGCTCAATTTTGAACTTATCAATAAATGGTGCTATAAAAGCTTCAGTTAAGCTTACGAAAGAAGTCATACCAGCAAAAACTAAACTTGCAAAAAATACAACACCTAAAACATTACCAAAACCACCCATAAGATTAAATGCTTGTGGAAAAGCTGTAAAAGCTAAACCAACACCACTTTGAATTACTTCAGTTACTGGTACATTATTTTGATATGACATATAACCTAATATACCAAAAACACCGATTGAAACGGTAAATTCAAATGCAGAGTTAGCAAAACCAGTAATAAAAGCAGTGTTTACAACATCACTTTTCTTCGGTAAGTAGCTTGAATATGTAATCATAATACCCATAGCAACCGACAATGAGAAAAATACTTGAGAATAAGCTGCAACCCATACCTTTGGATTTAAAAGCTGACTAAAATCTGGCGTAAATAAAACATTTAAACCAATCGAAGCACCTTCTAAAGTTACACCACGTATAATAACAATTAGTAAACTTATACCTAGTAAAGGTAAAAGTATTTTATTAAACTTTTCGATACCTTTATCAAGTTGTCTTGAACATAGAATAAATGTTCCACCCCATACAACAATAAGACCAAAAAGTACACTTAAATTTACCCCGCCAAAGGATAAAGGTCCATCACTTAAACCTAAAAAGTCAGAAAAGAAGAAACTACTAGGATCAGCGCCCCAACCACGTGTGATGGATAAAAATAGATAATTTATCGCCCAAGAAACAATAGCTGAATAGTATAAGATAATCATTAAACTTACAAGTGTAGGTATCCAACCAACCCATTCAAACTTTTTATTATTTCTAGCAAAAGCAAGTGGTGCAGAACCTCTATATTTGCTACCTAAAATATATTCCAAAATCAATAATGGAATAGCAGCAGTGAAAATAGCTACAAAGTAAGGTATTAAAAATCCACCACCACCATTAGCATATAAAACATAAGGAAATCTCCAAATATTTCCTAAACCAACTGCTGAGCCAACAGCTGACAAAATAAAACCCATCTTCGAGTTCCAACTCGGTCTTGATGCCTCATTACTCATAAAATACCTCCTAAAATATTAAAGTATACTCAAAAGCAACAAATGTAAGGGATAAAAAATATATGTAAAATTTTGAAAAATTACATTATATTTTATGTTTTTAAAACTTCCCTTTTCCCCATTGTAAAGCTTTATAAATATCAAAGAACTTAAAGTACCTATTAAATAGTAAATAGGCAAACCAATATAAACACAAACAGTGAAAACAAAAGTAGTAATTGCTACATATCCATATTTATTTCTAAAAATAAATAAAAAGTATATGTAAACACTACCAATTAAAAAATAATCTTGCTTAATTATTGTAGCAACGATACAGATTAGTATAAAATATATAGCTTTTTTTATAGAATCAATATTCAAAGTTGAAATATAACACATTAAAGCACCAAATCCTAAAGTAAAAAAAACATTTTGGTGGTCCACATTTACAAAATTCATAAATCCTTCATTTGATATAAATGATATCTTATTAAAAAAAAGATTGAAAAAAGGTTCACTAATTATTGCAAATATAAATAGTTTTTTAATGTAGTTAAGTTTATTTCTAGAAAAATACATTCCTTCTGCAATCATAAATGCAAATAAAGGAAAAGCAATTCTTCCAATAACTCGTAAAGCTTCAATTTCATATAAAGCACCAATATGATCTAATGCCATAGTTAAAAGTGCAATTATTTTTAATGTTCTTGAAGGCATTAATTTATTCCCCCTCATTCAACATAGTATGATTATAACACATTTTTTCAAAATGTAAACACCTTATTTATTGATTTTTATTTAACAAAATATAAAATCAGTAATTTTTTTGTGCTAATCAACCATATTGTTAATATGTTTTTGTAGATAATATATATTAAAATATGTATTCAAAAGAACTTCAGACTAAAAAACATGTAAATGTATACAATCTACAAAAGTAAATTTCATAATTGAAAAAAAATATTTTTTTTCAATTATGAATTAGTAAATATTAAATAATTCATTTGGTTGAAAATATATCATAAAACTTTATTTAATGAAAAAACAATGATACAAATATAACTATAAATTCCTAAATAATTTTTAATAAATATGCAATTTACCTTATAGGTTTCTCTATTAACAAAAAGGATTGTAAAGTAAAAACTTTACAGTCCTTTTAATTAAATATTTAATATTACATACAAATATTACTGTGCAACAGCAAACTGTGAGTTATACAAGTCATAATAGAAACCTTTTTTGTTAATAAGTTCTTTATGATTACCTGCTTCAATAACATCACCTTTATCCATAACCAAAATCAAATCACTATCTAAAATAGTTGATAAACGGTGTGCAATTACAAAAGAAGTTCTATTTTCCATTAAGTTAAACATAGCTTCTTGAATAAGTTTTTCTGTACGTGTATCAACGTTTGAAGTAGCTTCATCTAAAATAAGTATTTTAGGATTTGATATTAAAGCACGAGCTATAGTAAGCAATTGTTTTTGACCTTCAGAAATATTACTTACTTCTTCGTTTAACGTTGTATTATAACCTTCCGGTAAAGTTTTAATAAAATGATGTATTCTAGCCATTTTACATGCTTTAACGACTTCTTCAAAAGTTGCATCTTCATTTCCAAACTTAATATTTTCTAATATAGTACCATTCATTAACCAAGTATCTTGTAAAACAATACCAAATAGGTTACGTAAGTCAGCACGCGAAAAATCAGTTATATTTTTTCCATCAATTAATATATTACCGTCTTGTATTTCATAAAAACGCATAAGCAACTTCAAAATAGTAGTTTTTCCTGCACCCGTTGGGCCAACAATAGCGATTTTTCTACCTGAATATATTTCAATAGAAAAATCTTTTATGATAGGAGTATCTACTTCATATCCAAAATTTACATTTTTAAAAGAAACATTACCAGTAATGTTTTCAAGATCAACAACTGTTTCTGTATCATCTTCTTCTACTTCTTCTAAAAACTCAAATACACGTTCTGCAGCAGCAACTGTTGATTGTAAAATCGTAGTTGCTTGAGATATTTGAACGATAGGTTGCATAAAACTTTTAACATATTGCATATAAGCAGAAATATCACCTATAGCAAGAACACCACTAGCTACAAAAAATGAACCTACAACAGTTACAAGTACATAACCTATATTACCTACAAAATCCATTATCGGCATCATTAAAGATGAAATAAATGTTGCTTTTCTTTGAACTTTTTGTAAATCATAATTAATTTTTTGAAATTCCTCGATAGTTCCTTTTTCTTTTGTATTTGCTTTAATAACATTTAAACCCGAAAAACTCTCTTCAATGTAACCATTTGTTTGACCAATAAGTGCTTGTTGGTCTTTAAAAAAGTTTTGGCTCTTTTTAATAACAAAAGACGCTAAAAACATTGATAAAGGTATTAAAACAAAACAAATTAAAGCTAATCTTACGTTTATTGTTATCATCATATATATCGTACCAATAAATGATACAACGCTATTTAAAACTTGAGGTAAGCTTTGATTTAATGACATTGCAATAGTGTCAACATCATTTGTAACACGAGAAATAGTATCCCCTGTTTTATTTTTATCAAAGTAACTAAGTGGAACTTTATTTATTTTTTCACTTAACTGTTTTCTAAGACTATAACCTAAATCTTGAGAAACTTTAGTTATAACAATACCACCCACTATAGAGAAAAACAAACTAACTAAGTAAAGTGATAAAAGTGTTATAGCTGTCTTTGTTAATGAGTCAAAATTAACAGTTCCTAAAGAAAACAAATCTGTAGAAATTTGTGTAAGGGCAGAACCTAATATCTTAGGGCTTATTACAGTAAAACAAGTACCAACTATTGAACATATAATAACAATAATTAGTCTTATTTTATATACACCAACAAGCTTAAGTAGCTTACTAAATGAATTTTTAAAATCCTTTGGTTTTTCAACCATCATATTTGGTCCCGGGCCATTATTATGTCTTTTATTTTTATCTGATTTAACTACTAAATCTTCTTTCGCCATATTACTCTCCTCCTTTTTCAAGTTGAGAATTTACAATTTCTTTATATACGTCACAGTTTTCAACTAAATAATCATGTTTACCTTCTGCTACTATATTACCTTCATCAAGTACAATAATGTTATCTGCATCTTTAATAGTACTAATACGTTGTGCAACGATTAAAACAGTTTTATTTTTCAAGTTAGTTTTAATATTTTGACGTAAACTAAAATCAGTTTTATAGTCTAAGGCAGAAAAACTATCATCAAAAATCAGAATATTTGAATTTTTTGCTAAAGCACGAGCGATTGATAAACGTTGTCGTTGACCTCCTGAAACGTTTTTACCACCTTGAGTTATACTAGCTTCAAATTTATTTTCCTTTTCATTAATGAAATTAATACTTTCAGCAATTTCTGCTATTTTTTCTGCTTCTTCATCGGAAATGTCATTAGCATATTTTATATTACTATTTATTGTACCACTAAATAAGAAAGCTTTTTGAGCAACAATAGCAAGCTTTTCTCTTAGAGCTTTTAGTTCATATTCTTTAATATTAAGTCCATCTATTAAAATCTCACCTTCGGTTACGTCATAAAAACGTGGAATAAGATTAACTATAGTAGATTTACCTGAACCTGTAGAACCTATTATGGCAGTGACTTCATTAGGTCTAGCAACAAAGCTAACATTATTTAATACTTTTTCAGTATCTTCATTATCCTTTGCATCACCATACATAAAAGTTACATTTTTAAATTCAATATATCCATCATTACTTTTAGCTACTTCTTTACCATCAATAATTGAAGGTTCTTCATTTAAAACTTCAGCTATACGCTTAGCAGAAACAAAGGCACGAGGTATTTGAAAGCTTATCATACTAAGCATCATAAATGCAAATAAAATGTTTGTAGAGTATTGCATATAAGCAAAAACTCCACCTATGTTCATAAGTCCACTTTCAACGTCACGTGCACCATAAAAAACAACAGCAAGTAAAGTTGTATTCATAATCAATACTATAATAGGAAAAATAGAAGACATAATGAAACCTATAGTAGTATTAGTGTTAAGTACTTCAACACTAGCTTCGTCAAATCTTTCTTCTACCTTTTTCTCTTTACCAAAAGCACGAACAACTAAGTTACCTGTTAACATTTCACGTGTAACTAAATTTAATCTATCAATAAGCTTTTGTATTTTTTTAAATCTTGGAAATGCGATATACATAACACCAGAAAAAACTAATATAATACTAAAAACAGATAAAGCATTTATCCAAACTAGGTTACTAGCAGTTATATAAGATTTATATATCCCCCATATACCTAATACCGGTGCATATATTGCAATTTGAAAAACCATATTTGTAGCATTTGTTACTTGTGTTACGTCATTTGTAACACGTGTAATGAGTGAAGACGTAGAAAACTTTTCTAATTCTTTATTTGATAAAACTAAAGTTTTCTCAAATAATGCTTGTCGTATATTTCTTGATACCATTGTAGAAACATATGAAGCAGTATAATTTGTAAGTGCTACTACAACAAAAACAAACAATGCAAAAAGTAGCATTTTACCACCAGCAGTTGCTACATATAAAAGCCTAGCTTGGTCAAAATCATAACCAAGTAAACCATATTCATATTTCATTTCTTCTAAAATAATAGTACTTTTAATACTACTAGGAACTTGAGAAATATCAAATTCTTCATTACCTGTACCAGCAGCAGAAGAAATAGCTGCAGTAATATCTTCACTTGGTACAATATTACCTATAGATACATTATAAATGTACAACATAAAATATAAATCTTCTAATTCACTATTTTCCTCATACCCTTCAACTAATGTATAAGTATTACTTAAATCTTCACTATATAAACTTGAATTCACAGTTGCTTCATTATATGGCTCATATAAATTAGCTAAATCCTCTGATGCAGTTGAAATAAAAATATAAGTGTTTCCCCTTATAATTTTAGGTACAGTTTCTTCCATACCACCTCTTGAAATTCCATTATCTATAATGGTTTCTGTAAAGCTAGGTAAGGTTAACGTACCGTAGGCACGAAGAAAACTTAAACACCCAATTATTATTATTAATAAAATAAATGGTTTGTAAAACTTTGTTAAATCTTTCATATTTTCTCCTTTATAATTTTTCGTCATAAAATTAATTATATACTTTTTTTTTCATATGTCAATATATTTTTATCCTAAAAGTAATTTAAAATTAAAAAATTTGCTTTTTTACATAAAAAATGGTATAATAAACAAAATTAATTCATTATATTTTAAAAAAAATTAATGAATTTAAAAATTAAAATATAAGCGAGGTACTTATGGAAAACAATCAAGCAGAAAATCTTTATAGTTACAACCCTTCAGCAACAACAGAACACATCGAAGATGGATTTAAAAACTTTTTAAACAAAGTTTTTGCCCTAATGGTTATTGGATTATTCCTTACTTTTGCAACAACATTTATAGTAGTAAATTTTACACCTATAGCTTTTAGACTTTTTTTATTAAATAATATGATGGTATTTATTATTGCAGAGCTAGCTGTAGTATTATTTTTAAGTTTTAGAATTACAAAACTTTCAATACAAAGTGCAACCATTGCCTTTTTTATCTATGCTATTTTATCTGGCTTAGTTATAACAACTTTTGTTTATACTACAAGCACTACAACATTTATAACAGCATTATTATCTACAGTATTCTACTTCAGTATTTTGGCATTTTATGGTTATACTACAAAAAAAGATTTATCAAAAATAGGAAATTTAGCACGTATAAGTTTATTTGCAATAATAATTTTATCTGTAGTTAACTTATTTTTAGGTAATACAGGTTTAGATTTAATATTAACAATATTTTCACTTGTTGTTTTTTCTGGATTAACAATGTATGATGTAAAAATATTAAAATCTTTATATAATTCATTAACAGCAGATGAAAATCACCAAGAAAAAGATATAAGACGATTAGCTATAATTGGTGCTTTAAATTTATATCTTGATTTTATTAACTTATTTATCAATATTTTAAAACTTTTCTCAAGAAATTAGTATTAATATTAAAGCCATAAACCCTATTATAATAGGTTTATGGCTTTTTTGTTACAACTAAGTCTTTATACTATGTTAACGCCTAAAAATACACCATATCTTTGTCAAAATTTATGATAAAACTACTGAATCAAGAAATTCAACTTCTAACCTACATACATTACTCATCAAATCCTAATTTTTAGCCACTAATTGAACTGTTGTATTTTGCTATGTTATTTATTTGTAAAATGTTGGTACTTTAATCTTAAAAAAAGTGTGAGGTATTATAAAAATAAAAGAAATACCTAAAGATAAGCAACCAGCTCTAAAAAAAGCATCAAGTAGTGCCTCTTGTGCAAGGGCGTTTTCACCATTAAGAAGATGACTCATAGTATAATAAATGAGCGAACCCGGTGATAAAGGGATAAATCCCGGTGTTAAAAAAACAGTAACAGGACGTTTTCTATTATAAGCAAAAATTCTTGAAAATATACTAAAAACCATTGCAGCAACTGTAACTGCAACCGTTGGTTCTAAGCCATTATACAATAAAATAGAGTAAGTAAAGTAACCTAAAGCACCAACACCTCCACAATAAACTATTTCATTTTTTGGTGCATACATTGTAATAGAAATTGCCATTGTAGCTATAAATGATGCTAGGCTCTTAACTAAAACTTCAGACAATTCCATTACATTGTACCTCCAATAAATAACCATAAACTAAGTCCAATACCTACACCAACTGCTATACCAACTCCTATAAGTATAGCGTTTAAAAGTCTAGCTGTAGCAGATAAGAAGTTACCTTCTACTATGTCACGTACTCCCGTTACCATTTCAGAACCCGGAACAAGTGGCATAATTCCACCTATAATTATTCTATTTATATCATCATTGGGTATAAATATAGCTACAAATACACTGCCAAAAACCAATAGCATACTTGCAAAAATTATTTGAACAAATTGAGAATCAATTTTTCTATTAATAACATATAAAGCAAAAGTATGGACTACTAATGCCGAGAAAAAAGCACCAATAGAATTATATATATCTAAAAAAATCATATAACAAAAGGCTGCACTGGTAAATCCTGAAAACAAACCTTCAAAATATATCGGATAAATTAATGAAGTTTCAAGAAAGTTAATTTTCTCATCAATTTCATCATATGTTAGTTCTTTTGAAACAAATTTTCTTGATAACTCATTTAATTCAGAGATTCTGTTTAGATTTGTAACTATTTTATTAACTCTTTTTAACATAGTATGGGAACGATTTGCCATATCTGTTATAGTCACAAAAATTCCTGTTGTAAGTACAATTACGTCACTTTCCTTACAGTAATTTGATGATTTTAATATTATAGATATTGTGTTTTCAACTCTAGTTGTTTCACCGCCACTTTTAAGCATAAGTTCTCCTATAGCTATAGCTAAAGTTAAATCTCTATTTGCATAAAAAGCTAAGTCTTTTATTTCTTCATTTAAATTATTTATACCTAACATAATAACCTCTAATTTATTTTCAAAACTGCAATGTAATATTAATATTTTAAAGTGGTATAGTATAAAAGTCAAGTAAAAACAGGTCATTTCATATACTAGTTTTAGACTTTTTTTATAAAACTATAGTTTGTATTGTAATATTGTAACATCTAAATATGTATCAAATTTAATTGCGATTGAGTTTAACTTTCCACTTTCAATAAAACCATATTTTTTAAATAAATTCAAACTATTGATATTATCACTATTTATGTAAGCTACAAGATTTTTATAGTTTTTATTTTTTGTATATATTAAAATTTCCTTTAATAAAGATTTACCTATACCTTGTTTATGAAAATCCTTATCAATATATAAAGAAACTTCTTTTGTTATATAATAGCCACCACTTCTATAGTTTAATAAGCCAACAAAACCGATAATTTTATTTTCTAGCTTTGCTACCAAATAAAAATCACTTCCAAATATAATATCATTTTTAATTTTTTCTTCTGAAGTTTTTTCACTTGTAAAAATTATATTTGTATTTTCAATATAATAATTTTTTATATCTGCTATTTTTTTTGCATCAAACTCCTCTGCGATTTCAATAATATAATCCATATTTTCTCCTATAAAAAAAGTTCTAAATCATTAGAACTTTTAGTTAATATTATCTAACAAAAATAAAAATATAGTAGGCAACTAGTCCTAAAATTAAAATAATACCTTCTTTTCTATCTATCTTCTTAGAAGATGCTGACATTAGGATAACGACTAATGTTAAAACAATAAGTACTACTAAATCATATAAGTTTACGCTTACTACAGTTATCGGATCTATTGTTGCTGTTAAACCTAAAATTAAAAGTAAGTTGAAAATATTTGATCCTACAACATTGCCAAGTGCCATATCAGCATTACCTTTTTTTGTGGCAATAACAGTTGTAACAAATTCTGGTAAACTTGTTCCAAGTGCAACTATTGTAAGACCAATAATTGTTTCTGAAACATTAAAGGATAATGCAATATTTGTAGCACTGTCAACAACAAAATTACCGCCCATAACTACACCAGCGAGGCCAACAAATATCAAAAATACACTTTTATATATAGGTAAAGATTCAATTTCTTCGCTTTCAACAGCTTCTTTATTATTTAAAGCATATGTAATAGTGTAGTAAAGAAATACGCAAAAAAGTACAAGTAAAGTTAATCCGTCACCACGTGTAATAACATTAGTGTTTTCACTACCAAGAAATATGTCGGCAGAAAGAAAAAGTGTAACTATTGCAGCAACAAAACTAAAGGGTAAGTCTTTACTCAAAATATTTTTATCTACCTTTATAGGTAAAATTAAAGCAGAAAAACCAAGTACTGCGAAAATATTAAAAATATTTGATCCCACAACGTTACTAATAGCTATTTCGTTTTGTCCAGCTAAAGATGCTGTTAAGGAAACTGCTAATTCAGGTGCACTAGTGCCAAAAGCTACAAGCGTTAAACCAATAATAAATTCAGGTATACCAAATTTTTTAGCAATACTTGAACTTCCAGTTACGAAAAAATCAGCACCTTTGACAAGAAAAACAAATCCTAATAAAAGAAGTAAATAATCCATTATAATCTCCATAAAAATACATTTTTTAAAACATACTAAATATTATAACATAAAACTTTCAATAATTAAATAGTTAATAAGTACTTTAATTAAAAATTTAAAAACTAAATATAAAAATCAATAAAATTAAACTTTTAAAAAAAGTAAAACTTAAGAAAAAATTAGAGTATATATTAAAACATATCAGTAAGAAATTTTGGAACATAATAAGTGATAAAGAAGCCCCCAAGTAAGTAAATTTTATAGATTAAAAACTTAATTAACAATACAAATAATTAACTTTAACACAAATAGAAGTGAATAAAATTCTAAATTTTCTACTATTTTACAACTTTACAAAACACTTTTCGTTGAGGGTGCTGATAAAGGATAGAAAAAAATATTACTGCACAAAAATTACGCTCGACTTGATGATTTGCTTTGCAAATCATCTTGCATATAGCATCTCACTATTTTCGTGCCATTATCATTA
>JBKECM010000101.1:0-11925 GCA_047974615.1 Lachnospirales bacterium | reverse complement strand
CTTTTAAAAAAATATGGCGATATCTCAAAAAATATCGCCATATAAAAAATGTGCCTATAATTCTAGTTTATCTTTGGAATATTTAAAATTGTATTTGGATATATAAGATTAGGATTACTTATCTTATCTTTGTTGGCTTCTAATATAATAGTATACTTACTTCCATCTCCATATCTCTTTTTTGCAATATTCCACAGATTATCTCCCGACACAACAGTGTATTCTTCATATGCTAAATTACTATTAGTAGTGCTATTTACAGCAGTATTTTCTACTAAATTAGCATTTTCAATAAGGGAGCTTTTTAAGGTTTTATGTTCTTTTAAAACTAAATCAACATAAAAATCATATCCAGTATCAAAATCTTCTCGTATAGTAAAACTTTCAACGACTACAGAAATACTTTGATTATATTCTTTTTTTCCTATTTTCCTAAAGATTTTAAAGTCTACTGCTTCACATTTTTCTTTTAAATTAGTAATATATTCTATATACACCTTTGGTTCCACAAAGCCGTTATTATATATAGCAAAAGGGTACTTTAACGAAGGTAATAGTACTTCAAAATAAAACTCTTTTAAAGTACCCTTTTTAGGTATAACATATTCATCACCATCAATTAAAGTTATTGTATTATTTTTTGATGCAACTTTAACTTTTATACCCTTTGGATTAATAGGAAAAGTTATATTACCTAAAGAAATTGTATAACTCATATTACCTCCAAAAAATTTTTTATTTAGCTATCATACCATCAAGAATGTCAAATTCTTTTGGCATCTCAAAATCTTCAAAAGTAAACTTAAAATCCTCCGATAAATATTTAGCCTCAGCATCAAACTTAGCTAAAATACCACTATCTAAATTGCAGTCTTTCAAGATAATAGTTTGACTTCCTGCTAAAGATGTAGCATCTTCATTAGTTATTTGTATATCAAAATATACGTCTTCACCAGTTTCTTTATAGTTATATAAAAGCTTACGAAATATACTAGTGTTGTAATGAAAAGTAGCACTTCCTACTCCTTTCCACCCAGTTGCCTTATTTCCTTTTCCCGTTTTTCCTAAAATGGGTACTTCACTTTTACTTTTTTCAAATGTGGCTTCAAGATTTATAGCTTGCATAAACTCATATCTACTATCATCAATAGTAACGTAACATTTTGCCAAAGATGCACAAATAGTATCTTTTGCCTTCATTATACTTGACATATTATCCTCCTATAGGCACTACAACCTAAATTCAGTTAAATTGTAGTACCAGTCTTATTTTATTATTTTCAGTGTTTGCATAGCCTAATTGTAATGTTTATATACTTAGAAAAAATTTTTCCTTTTTATTCAACAATAACAGTCATATACAACTGTGCCATAGCATTTACTGGTGTTACATAATCTGTAACAACAACAGATTTTTTAGTATCACCTTTTGCAACTATCACTTCTTCTGCTATGAAGTTTTCAATAGCTCGAATACTTTCCAAAGTTTTATGATGCTTTACAATGTCGTTCCATAAACTTAGCCTACCGTCACTATCATTGGGAACTTTACCTAAGTACTTATTATTAAACAAAGTAGCAATATCAACAGCAATTTGGTCAAGTACACGCATAGTCTGATTACTAGAAAAATCAGGTGATTTAGTATCTGTAATACTTATAAAAGTGTTAATATCTTCTAAAACTTTTACATCATCACCTACTTTATGTAGCACAAACTCGCCCTTTTTAATAGCTTTTATAAGCTCACTTTGACTATATTCAGTCCATATTGTAAAATCACCGTCATAAGTTCTATTTGTATTACTTTTATTTACTTCGCAACCACCAATTATACCAGTAACCCAGTATATTAATGAGTTTTCAGGCTCATCACTATCAGTAACTTTGTTTTTTAAACTAACAACACCTTCATAATCTGCTAAGGAATTGTATACTACCGTTTGAAATTTAGCACCTACCTCATCTCTCATACGTTTTGTGTATTCAACGAAAAGGTCAATGATTTCAGGAGATAGAGATAAACAACCTAAAGCATTAAAAGAATAGTTTTCGATTTTAGTTAAAAACTTTTGATAGTCAACACCAGTAACACTGTCTTTATTAGCACCACCACTAAATATCATTTCGTCGCAACTTATAAGGGTTATCCCTTTTTTAAATTTAATAAAATCATTTTCTTCAAGTTCTTCAGCAGTTCCTACACATTGAGTGTCAACTAAATCACCATTATAGTAAGTGTTTACGTCAAACTTACTGTTATCATCAACATTCACAAATACACCTAAAGTTATATTGTTACCAGCAATGCCACTATATTTAGCCTCAGCAATATCGCTTTTTGCCTTTGTTCCAGAGTTTAATCTATATACGTAAACTGTTTTTGCGTTTTTGAATAAATCTCTTAAACCTTTTAATTTCTTGTGTGTATAGTCATAGCCAAAATATTTTAAGCTATCTTTTTGAAAATCACTATTTGTAACTTCAAATACCTCATCATCAACACCAAAGTCAAGTTCAAGTGCAATAGCAACATACCCTCTATCAGATAGAGTAGCAGAAGCATAACTTGCACTTATAAAGTTTATATAACTTCCGGGTAAAACCTTGTTTTGTGTTAAAAAAACACCACCACCTAATGCCATCTATTTACAACCCCCTTTTTTAAAAATCTCAATTTTTTTCTTAACATCTTCTAAAGAATATTTCTCATTGTTATTTAAAATAACACCTAAAATATCTTTACTTTCTTCAAACATTTTTGATTTTATGATTTGTTCTTTTTTAAAAATTAATTCTGTGTCAACAGTTTCAATACCATCTTCTTTTTTCTTCATAACATAACTCCTTATAAATTTTTTATATTTAATATTTCCATATTCACATATTCATCTTTTTCGTATTCCATAAAAGCTTCATATGAAATATTAAAAACTAAACTATCACTTAAAGCCTCAAAACTTATATCTTCACCACAAAGTGTAATATTGTTAACACTTATTACTTTTAATACTTCTCCTATTCTTTGGCATATTGCAAAATTTTCTTCTAAAGTGCTTCCTTTTTTAGAATAGTATTTGATAGTAAAAGGGTAAGTCAATGTATATTTTTTACCTAACATATTTTTACAAGAAACCTTTTCACAAGAAATAAAAAAACAAGGTTCTTTAAATCCTTGTTTAATAGGTTCATTATGTATAGGAATATCTTTTGAAAACTTTTCATAAAGCTTAGTTGTAATACCACTTATGACTTCTGTAAGTATAATATCACCACCTCTTAAAGCTTATTTGATGCTTCAACATATAACTCTTGATGATGAGTAAAAAAACTAGGGTCGCCACTTTTTTCATACACATAAACCTTACCATCTTTTTTAATGAATATTTTAGAACCCATAGGTATATCTATACTTTTATCTAAAAAAAGCTTAACTCTTTTTGTTATTTCAAAAACATCTGAACTATTTGAGGCAATACCCAAATCTTTAGTAGTACCAATACCACTATAAGAAACTTTGCATAACACATCATTATATAAAAGTTTTTCCTCCACCCTTGTTACTTTTGTATCTGCATCAATATAAGTTTCGTATACAACTATATCAATAGTATCTTTCCAAAACTTTTTTAAAGAATTATATGTATTTACCATGATAAACCTCTATAAAATTTTAAACATTCTTTCCCACTAGATATTAGCAAATTTACTGTTTCATCAAAAACTTCTTCTTTCGTTTTTGAACCATCACCTATGGCATATGTAACAGTAGTATCACCTTCACTTATGCTTTTTTCCATAGGCGAAAAATCAAGCTCAAAATCAATATCGAAAGTCTTCATCATTTTTAAAACTTCACCTACAGCCATATCAATAACAACAGGCTCAATTTCCATTGGCAATTCTAATAGGTTGCAATAATTTTTAACATAATTTATGGTCTTTTCTAAAGCAAATGTAAGCATATATTCCTTATTGGAATAATTTGTAATATTAAAGCTTAATAGCCTACTTTTAAGTTTTTCTATCATCTTTAACCTTTGGCACCCTTTCTTTTTTAATAACCTTTTGGCAATCATCTTCCTTTTTTTCATCTACCTTAGATAGCTTTTCCTTATCATATCTTCGAAGTAACATATTTACCCCCTAAACTTTCCAAGAACAACTTTACTTTCATTTGATAAAACAACAGTATAATGTTCATCAGCAGAAATAACAGTAGTTTTTGATAAAATATCTCTGTCTACCTCAAGAGAAACATCACGCTTTAAATATATAGTTATAGCCGCAGCCACATCTTCTCTATTGCTAGTAATTACAATAGGGTTAACATAATAATTATCAACCTTCTGAACTTTACGGCTAGGAACTACTAAACAACCAGCAACTTCACCTATTGTACCTGTCATCATAGTTTCAAGTGGATATTTATTAATATCTCTAAAATCAGGGTCAAGTCTTAATTGTGTGACTTGTTTAGGGTGTATAAAAATAACTTTTTTAGTTGAAAAATCTGCTTCTTCCTCAAAAAGGTCAACAGCCTTAACGACTTCCTCATAGCTTATAGTATTACTTAAGTTTTCGTATATTAAAGTTCCGCTATATAAAACGTCTAAGCAGTCTTGGTCTATTTTACTTGCAATAGACATAGAAAGTTGTTTGTTAGCCTCACCTAAAGGGTCACCATATCCGGATAAAACAGCTTCATCAGTAAGCTCAATCGCCTTCCCTGCCTTTTTGATTTTTCCTTTAGTAGTAGTAGCAGTGAGTACAGTAGTACCCATAGCAATACCTTCTGCAATATCCTCAGCATCACCTATATATGAAAATTTAGGTAAAGTAACTGTATCCCCAGCTTGTCCTACTAAGGTTCTATCAACTTTAGCAATATTTGAAAATTTTATTTTTTGAGGTAAAGATGCACTTATCATCTTACCCATAACCTCTGGATTAACCATATTGTTTAATGTACTTTTTGTCATAAAATTTCTCCTCTTATCTTTTTATTTTGTCAACTCATTGTATAACTCATTATTGTTGTTGTATAAATCAAGTTGTTCTTTATAGCTCATATTTTCAAAAACTTCCTTTGTAATATTTGTGCTTTTAAAATCAACAGACATAGGTGAAACACCTTTAAAATCTTTTTCATTTTTATTTTTTTCAAATAAAAAACTAGTTTCTTTTTCAAAAACTAGTTTCTCAAGCTGAGGCATTAAACCTGAAATATCGCCTTTTTCGTCTATTTGAATTTCATCAAAATTGATTAAAGACTTAATAGCCTTAAGATTTCTCCCTTTAAAGCCTATAATAGCACTATCAACAGCATTATTTATTTTTAATGAAGTAATCTCCTTGCTATGTTCTTTCTTTAGAGCTTCAATATCAAAATCAATATTAGCACTAGCTGTTTCAGTATATTTTTGGAACAACTCCAAACAGGCATTGGCCATATTTTCGTCTAAGCCTAATTTTATAAATTCTTCTTTTTTCATTACATTTTTCCTTCCTCTTGTAATCTAATTATTTCATTTTCAACATTTAAAATATATGGGTGTTGCTCAACTAAAGTTCTTAAAGATAATATGTCAACAGAATTTTTTATATCTGTAATAATATCACTTTCATTAAGTAAAATATCACGATTAAATATAAAGTTTAACTCCTCATCTTCATAGTCACCTAAGCCATTATTGTATAGATGAGTTTTTATAAACCACAAAACTTCTTCTAAACTACCTTGAAACTCCATTTCCATTGAGTTAGCGTCTAAGTCAATAGAAGAATACATAGATTTAATGTTCATTTGATTAGCATTTCCTTGTAGCCTATCATCTTTAGCGTCATAACCACAAGCATTTTCGATTAAAGCCTTTTTAAAAATATCAAGAATTACCTTATAATTTTCGCAGTTAACTTCGACTTCTAAAGTTTTAAGGTCACCATCACTACTTACTTTTACAACGCCATATGTAGCTAAGTTATGTCGAAACTCAGATAGATTTTCACCGTCATAGTTAACCAAAACCATAATAGTATTTCTCGTATCTTCTTCCAAATGATCAATAAACCTTGAACTAATTGAATTTATACCGTCTTGTAAAGATTTAACCATATTTAAAAGTGGTATTTCTTTAAAATTATATTTAAAAGGAACAATGGGAATTTTATTCCAAAAATGGTTATAATTATCTAAAGTAAAATAGGCAGTAAACCTTTTATCTAAAAGTTTTTTAGTACCCTTGTTATACTCATAAGTCGTAACTCCTTCAAGTGTATATATTTCTACATATGTATTGACAATGTCTTCTAAATGGTCATACACATCAAAAACTCTATAAAGTTTTTCAAGTTCACTATGTTCTTTATCTTTCCAAATAGGCAACACTTCGAGAGGACTAAACCTTTTAAAAGATAAATCGCCCTTTTCATTATAAAATATGTATAACCAACCTATACCCGAATTTAAAGCATCAACACCTATATTTTTGAGAGTTCTAAAAAATCTGCGGTTAAAGAACTTTTTTATCTCCTTAAGAAAATACTGGTTTTCACAGCTTACTATAGGTGACTTACCTAACAAATAATTAACTTTTTGGTCAACCATTATTTTATATTGGTTGTTAAGTATTTTATTATTGGGCAAATTATGAATTTTTGCCAATTCTCCGTCTATACCGATAGCCATACGTGACTTATGCAAAATATCATGTGCTCCAAAATAATATCTTTCACCATCTTCCATATCTTTGTATTTTTTGGAGCTTTTTAACTTAAAGATTTCTTTAAAAATTAAATCTTCCAAATCATCTTCACCTCCTCGCAACTTTTTAATAAAACTTTTAATTCCTTCAAAAATAAATTTCACCCCCTACACTTTTACTTAAATGAAAAAACTTCACCTTTTACAAAATCTTCAAGAGCATATCTCATAGCGTCCATAAGGTGATTGTTTTCATCAACTGGTTTATTAATAAAATTTGAAAACTTATCTTTATCCCAAACATAACTAGATATCTCAGTTAAAAAATTTACACATTTAGGGTGTACAAATATTTTAAAACCTTGTATAAAGTCAATGCCATTATTTAAACTATCTTTACCTTTCCTTGCACCGACAATTCTTCTTAAACCTAAAGTTCTTAGAGTATCAATAGATTTTGGTTCAGCACTATCGGCAATGATTTTTTCTTTTTGAAATCCAAGTTTTTCTATTTCAATATATATTTCATCATTTTTTAGACCCTTCTTATATATTTCATCAAAAACATATATAACTTTGCTATATGTGTCTACAAGCCCACAAAAAAAAGCAGTGGGATCGTTAGTGTAACCAAAATCAAGACCAAAAACTGCTTTTACATTTATATTTTTAACTAAGCTTTCTAAATCAAAAAATTTTTCTTCGAAGTTTTCATATACAAGCCCCTCGGATATTCCCCATTCTCCAAGACCAGCAACCATAAACCTTCTTGGATTTTCCTTTTTCATAGTATCAAAAACTTTTCTATCAGCACTATCAAGCCATTCATTGCATAAGTAATTTGTCGTCAAAGCTAAAATTTCATCATCTTCTTTATCAAAAAAACGCTTTTTAAGCCAATGGCGTTCATTCCAAGGATTAAAAGTCAAAGTTATTTGCTTAAATAAACTATCATCTATTTTTTGTGCCGGTAGTTTGTTATATTCTTTTGAATTTATTGCACCTCTTATAGACTCATCAAGTATATTAAAATCATCTTCCTTTGTTATTTCATAAGCTTCTTCTATCCATAGCCAACATAAGTAACCTACATCAACAGTAATAGATGTAACCTTTAAAGGGTCATCTAACCCTCTAAAATATACTTTCTGCCCAGTGGGTATATATTCAAGTTGCAAAGGTGATTCAGTTATTTTCCAAAAACTTTCTACCATAAGCCTTTTTATAGCCCATTTAAGTTCTGCAAAACAGCTATCTTTCAAAGTTCTGTATGTTTTACGAACGACAAGCAAATTAGAATTTTTATATTTCATCATATTTACAATAAACCATAAAGCAGATGTTTTAGATTTTTTACTACCTCGACTACCTTTAACAACTCTATATCGCCCCTTAAAATGCCAAAACTCTTTATAGCCACCCCCAACAACTTTAGGTAAAGATACTTTATATTCTTTAACTCCCACCTAAAAACACCCCCAAAAGTTTATACCTCGTCATAACCAGCTATAACAACAGGTATGTTACCTTTAAACTCAATATTTTCTTTAAAAAGACCATATCTTTTCCCAAGAAGTTCAGCTGCCTTAAGACGTTCTTTTTCATCAGGGCATTTTAGTATTTTTCTTGAAGTAGTAACACCATCACCTTCAGACTCAATTACTACGATTTCAGACTGTGTGATACCCCTTAAACAGTCACTCAAATATGCCATTACTTCCTTAGCATCAGCTACCCTTTCATCGCTTAATTTATCAAGTTGCTTTTTAACATATTCTTGTACAACAGGATTTTTAAGAATACGACTTCCCGAACTATAAGCAGTCTTAGAAGAATAACCAGACCGTATAGCTGCTTGTGTAGCATTGCAATCAACTAAGTATTCCTCTGCAAATCTTTTTTGCTTTTTTGTTATAACTTTCATTTTCTCACCTCCTTTACATTTTACATAATATCATAGTTGAAACATAACATGATATAACATTTTATAACTCATTTATAAAATCTAATTATATTTCTCTATAATTATCTAATGCCTTTTTATGTATTCTATGAATTTGCATAACAGAGTAGCCCATTTTATCAGCTATCTCTTGCCAAGTTAAGTTGCTTAAGTATCTAAAACGAAGCACTAACTTTTCATTATTATTTTGTAGCATATTGATATCTTTATGTAGTTTATCTAAAGTATCTACCATAACAAGTATTTCTTCATTTATTTGATTTTCAAGGTCAAGCATTTTATCAATGATTTTTGTAAAATTAGCCTCCCCCTTATTTTTGCCATTACTTCCTTTATTACCGTCATAAGTAGTGACTCTAACGCTTTTAGCTAACTCTTGTAGCGTTAATAGCTCCTCTTTGCTTGCTTTAATTATTTCATCTAAACATATAACTTGCTCTAAATCTTTTTTGTTCCCCATAAAAATCCTCCCTATTTTGTGCCTTTTCATTTTCGTTTTTTTTCTTTTAAAGTTTATTAATATACTTACTTGACTTTATTTGCAAAATAAATTATAATAATATTGAAAATATCGAAAAAACATTCGATTAATTTATATTATACTGAAAATTTTCATATTGTCAATAGATTTTAGAATATTTTCTATTTTTTTTAAAAGAAAGGGTTTTATTATGACGATAGTAGATAAAATAAAAGAATTGTGTAAAAGAAAAAATACAAACCTTTCAAGTTTAGAACTTGAGCTAGGCTTTGGTAAAGGAACAATATATAAATGGGACAAAAGCTCGCCTAGTATAGATAAGCTTTCAAAAGTTGCATCTTTTTTTGAACTAACAATGGACGAATTTTTAAAAGATACGCCTTATAATCAAACATATAATAAAAGAGAAATTGATAACTCTTTTACTGAAAAAGATAAAAAAGATATAGCAAAAACGATGAATGAGCTAATCGAACAATTAAATAATGATAGAGAATATGCACTTATGTTTGACGGTGAAGCCTTAGACGAAGAGACACGTGAACTATTTAAAGCCAGTCTTTTAAATAGTATAAAGCTTGGAAAACACCTAGCGAAGCAAAAGTATACTCCAAAAAAATATAAGAAGTAATAGTTATTAAATCAAGGTGGTGATAAAAATTAATATAGAAAAAAAAATAAAAAAAATAGTAACAAAGCACCAAACTAACAACCCAATAGAACTAGCAGAACGCTTAGGTTTTATTGTTTTATTTGAAAATCTTGGAACAATAAATGGTTACTATAACGTATCTTCACGACAAAAAATAATTCATATAAATGAGAATTTACCACGCCACATACAACTTTTAACTGTAGCACACGAATTAGGTCATGGAATTTTGCATAATAAAATAAATACTGCATTTTTAAAAGAACATACATTTTTATCGGTGAACAAACTAGAAAAAGAAGCAAATCTATTTGCAATACACCTTTTGATTTCAGATGAAGAACTTGAAGAATTAAGTCATTATACAATTTCACAGTTGTCAAAACATTTTGGCTATCCAGAGCCCCTTATAAGCTTACGCCTTTTAAATAAAACTAGTACATAATTAAGCTTAAACTTACTTTGCAAAAAGTATAAAAACTTACATCACAAAATATAACAAAATTTTCCCTTATACCGAAATACTTTATTGACATCGTTGCAAAGCCATTATTTTGAAATGAAGCCATTTTTCAATATTAAAAAAAGGACTAAAAATTCAATTATGAATTTTTAGTCCTTTTTTTTAATATTATTCCTCAGCAGCTATAAAAACTATTTCATTCGCTTTTACAAACCCAAACTTTTCACGAACATATTTTTCAATATAAGCTAAATCGTCGGTTTTGTCAATTTGAAAGTTAATTTCTTCGATTTCATCTTCACGTTGTGCAATAACTTTGTTAACATCTTCAATATCTTGATTTAAACTTTCGATTTTAGCATAGTTATTTAAAGTTGCAATAGATACAGCACCTATAAGAGCAAACATTAACACATAAAATATCAAATTATTTTTCATAGTCTTTACCATTTTTCCCTTTATTTTTACTTAAAGTAAAAACCTTAGTTTTCCCTTTAATATATTTATCCTTTGTAGCACCTTTAAATTTTAAAATGTAACTTTTAAAAGTGTCTACACCCATTTTACACAAAAAACTTAAAGGTTGCAATATTAAAAGTAAAATTTCTTTAAAAATATTTACTAAAAAAACAACAATTTTTTCACCAAATTTAATAAAAGTTTTAGAAAAAACTATAATTTCAAAGATAAAACCAAGTAACAAAGAGATTAACATATATCCTCGAATATCCCCATTATTTTTATGTAAAAACACATAATAAAAAATAAATGTAGTAAAAACCCAAAATATTAAATCTTCAAGATTAATAAAAAACTTATTATGTTTAAGGCTTTTTCTAAAAATTCTAAATATATCAAATAAAATTGCAGAAAAAAAACCTAAAATAAAAGCTATTAAAAAAAAATTTATTTGACTACTGATATCAACTATCATACTATGACCTACTTAAATATTTTTTTTAGAAAACTAGAATTTTTTTCTGCCTTAGTATCATCATAATTTATTGAGTATATTGAACCATCTACAGATAAATGACCACCATCTAAGTTTAAGTTTGATACGTGCAAATCAAACCCTCTAATAATTAAAACGCCATCTTCTGTTTCTGTAACAACGATTTCCTCATCAAAAGAAATTACATCAATAACACCAGTTATATTAAGCATTTCTCTATTTTCCATAGAAATACTATGGTTATTTCTTCTACGTTCCTCCATATTAACCTCCCTACAATAATTTTAATATGCTTCCTTTTATTAAGATTAAATAAAACAAAAGCTAAAAAAACCTAAAGTATAATAAAAATTAGAATTAAGTTTTATTATAGGTGACCTCTAAAAACTCGCTTGATTTAATTTTCTTTTAAATTTTAAATAGTTCAAGAAAGCTTCGACAACGCAGAAATTTTGAAAATTTATAGAAAATTAAAAATAATGGGGTTTTTAGAGGTTGCCTATATTATAATTAAATTTATGCAGTAGTTATATCTTTTAGAACAAAAAAAGAGTGCCAAAAAATAAAAAAAATAAATCAAATTTTGATGAGGGTGCTGATAAAGGATAGAAAAAAATATTACTGCACAAAAATTACGCTCGACTTGATGATTTGCTTTGCAAATCATCTTGCATATAGCATCTCACTATTTTCGTGCCATTATCATTA
>JBKECM010000077.1:0-3419 GCA_047974615.1 Lachnospirales bacterium | reverse complement strand
GGCAACGTTGCAAAATAGATGAAAAATCTCTAAAATAATTATATAATAAAAATAAAAGGACGTGAGCCAATGCAATTATCATTATTTAGAGAAGAAACAAGTAAATATACAAATCGAAAGAAGTTTTATGAAGAAATAAACGAAATACTACCTATAAATGAATGGATAGAGCTTATAAGTCCACATTATTATAAAAAAGAAAAAGTTGCAGGAAGAAGTAAAAAAGAATTAGAAATTTTATTAAAAGTATATTTAATAAGACAGTTTTTTGGATTATCTTATGAACGATGTGAAGACGAAATTCATGAAAGTATTTCAGCGAGAAACTTTTGTGGAATAACAAGTGATAAAGATATTCCAGACGCAAGTACATTTTTAGATTTGAAGCATTATTGACAGAAAATAAAATACAAGAGCAAATGTTTGTAAATCAAGTCGATACCCTAGTAGTTGAAGGTAACATAATAAAAAAGGGAACAATAGTAGATTCTACAATTATAGATGCACCGAAATCTACAAAAAACAAAGATAAATGGCTTCATTGCAAAATATAGAAAAATCCATTTTCATATCGGATTTTTCTATATTTTGCAATGAAGCCATTTTGCAAGGTTGCCATTTATTTCAAAGAATTTGGGACAAATATATAGATGTCAGAATGTTTCAGGTCATGACTGATATTAATGACGTGGTAGACAATTATTTTTACCAATCATTTAATATGAAAAAACTTGAAGTTAGTCAAATGGTTTCTTATTTCAGATAAAATAAATAAAATTAGGACCAATTCGTTAGAATTTTGGTTTTGCATAGCAAAACTTCTGAAAAGAATTAATAATAAAAGGCTTAAAGGTACTGTAAATAGGGCTTTTAAGGAGTTTATGAATTTGTGTAGGGCGCAAACGTTGTAGAATAGGGAACTTTGGAGAAGATATCGGTAATGCGAGTAAAATTTACAAGAGATAGTTTTTGTATGGGTGATGATATGATGGATAACAGCAGGGAATATGAGCTACCAGATGATGCTCATTGGTTGGCGATTGTGTCACTAATCAAAGAAAAAAACTTTCTGCCACTTATTTCTGGAAATGACGTAGTATGGGTTATAATAAATGATAGATGTGAGGAGATTTTTTCACTTTTTATGCTAAGAGATATTATTTTTAAAACAACAGCAAAAAATTCGTTAGAAGGGATTTGTAGAGATGTAAATACATTGCATTTCAGATATTATACTTCGACATTAGAGAGAGGTAAAGGATTATTTCGCTCATATAAAGGAGACAAGTATTCAATGTATCAAGATGGAATGATATAGGAATATCAGCATTGTGATGTGACAGAAAAACTGGAACAGGAATAGATGAAAAGCATGAATGTACGATAATATGAATAAATTTTTAATATTTTATTTAAAACATTTACTTAAATCATAATAATGTTTTTAGGGATATTTTGTCAAAGCAACAACTAATACCGAAATTACCTATGGTGAATTTTAATTTGTTTAGAATATAATATAGAGTGTAGGAACAGTTAATCAGCACCTTCATTATACAAAGGTTTCATTAATTTTTGATTATAAAATCAGAAATTTAAGGGCCCTTTTTTTGTGCCTTTTTTTAGAATGTAGATTTTTATATTTAAGAAAAGTGAGCAGATTAGATGTGAAAAAAGCTCCGTGTTTAGATTGAATGTTATAAAAAAATGCCTAGAAAGTGGCTTAAATAAAACGAAGTAGTCTTACGATGGAATTAAAGTCTGGAACTAGTGTTGATATTGGGAGATAAATGATAAAACTACCAAGTAAAAGGAATAAGAACGGATTAAAAATATTTTTTATTTAAATAAGTTGATGTAGGTTTGTCAAACATATGTTACAAACAAGACAAAGAAAATATAAACCTACCGGATCAAACGTCGTATGTTTGCTGGGGTTTTGGGGCGAACAGCCCCAAGGTTTTAATCCTTTTGAAAAAAATTATTTAAAGTAGATCTAGGTGATAGCCAATTAAGTGGACGCATAGGGAAATTATTATACCAATTATTATTAAGTTTCAATTGTTTAGAAAAATCATCAAATGAATAAAAAAGTAGGCGTGTGAAATTTTTTCTGTAAATAACAATCTATGATAAAATATTAAATTATAACCTGTTTTCATACATAATTGATAATTCTCCGTATACTTGTCCCCAGTTTCTTAGTGGCTGAGTCCATTTTTTGTTGCTTCAAAAGTAGCTAAATACAAGGCTTTAAGTAATGTTACATTACTAGGAAATACGCTTCTTTGACTATTTAGTTTTCTATACTGACTATTTAAACTTTCTATGCTATTTGTCGTGTAAATTACCTTTCTAACTGATTGTGAGAACTTGAAGCAAGTACTTAAAATGTCCCAATTTTCATTCCAAGGCACTCAACTTTTTTAGATGGGTGCCTTATTTGTTATTTTTAACAAAAATCTTTTAATATTTTTTGGATTTCATCATCAATTGAAATATTACTATTTGATTGTATTTTAGTTAAGAAGCTTTTATTAATGTCTAAATTTAAAAATTCATTATCTACAACAATACCTAAATTAATATTTTTTTCACAACAATAATCAGTAATTTCAGTATAGAGTTTTTTTGAAGATTTATAAAAATCCTCCAAAATATTCGAGTCGAAAATAATAAAATTATCGCAGTCAGTTTCATCTTTTACAGTATTGCTAAGTTCAATAAATGAAGAAATATCATCAATCATTACAAGTCGACTTTGCACTAGTGCAAATTTAATATCATCACCAAGTATTTCACAATTTAAAGAACAACCATTTTTCTTTTTATATGAAACACCCCAAATTTTCATAGCGTTAAGTATAGGCTCTAAGCTTAATCCAGTTTCAGTAAGGGTATATTCGACCCTTGGAGGAACTTCAGCATATACTTTTCTCGTAATTAAGCCCATTTCTTCCATATCTCGCAAATTGGCTGTGAGAACTTTTTGAGAAATCTTACCCACCGTTTTCTTTAATTCACCATATCGCTTGGTTCCTTCAAGTAAATCACGAATTATAATAACTTTCCACTTATCACCAATAAGTGTTAAAGTTGTTTCTACAGGGCAAAAAGGTAAATTTTGTTCCATAAAACCTCCATAATACACAATAGTTTCTTTTTGGTAACTATACCACAATATTGTGTCTACTTTATAAAATATATGTATAGTAGTATTATAATATTAAGCAATAGAAAAAGCAAGAAAATATAAAATCTGGAGATGTGTGATGAAAAGAATTTTTTCAGTATTGTGTGTGTTTTTGATATTTTCCTTAGTAACTAGTTGTAGTAATACAAACGAAAAAAATAGTAACTTAGTAGAAAATGATTTATCAAGCGAAATTACAGAAACAGAAAAGTTAGAAGAAAAAGAA
>JBKECM010000071.1:0-2523 GCA_047974615.1 Lachnospirales bacterium | reverse complement strand
AAATCCATTTTCATATCGGAATTTTCACTACGTGAAAACGACTTCGTCGCCCTTGTTCGTCGGGTTCTTTACAAAACAACGGCTTTGCGGCTTTTGACAAAAACTGTGGAAATGGCGTCTTTTTGCCATTTCATGCGTTTGTCAAAAGTATGAAAATTTGATTTTTTCTTTTGCTATGTGCCATTTCTTGAATTTTGCAACGTTGCTAATTACCATCTTAAAATAGATATGGCTTAGATAAAGCCTACGGAACTGGACTTTAGCGTATGAAATCCCAGTCTTTTCTGACTACAATTACTACTAATTACAAAAATCCTATCAATTGCATAGGAAAAATTTAAGTATTATTTTAAGTTTTATGTACTTTTTTAAAATTTTCAATTTTTAAGTTTTATATATTTGTATTTGAATTAAAAAAGTGAGCTTATTCCAGCAGTTTCATATAAAGTCACAATATCCTTATATTTAATTTTCACGAATATAATCTGCCGCTAAACAATAATTCCTTCTTTAAGTACGACCTTTCTCGGCGGGACACCATGGACAATCGATGTGATGTAAAGCAACTAATTTTGTCTGCACATTGGTTCCTGCACCACATTTAGCTGTACTTCCAAGCAATACTCTAACCTTACCTTTACGAACTTTTGCAAATAATTCTGCCTTTTGTGTTTCCGTATTAGTATCGTGTATGAAAGCTATTTCTTCAGGTGGAACTCCTTTTTCATATTATAAATCTAGTATATCCAAAATATCTTTTTGGATATTTATATTCTTTGATATATTTTCTTGAAATTCCTTTTCAAGCATTTTTTCATCGGTTAAATTCATAGTCTATCCCTTTCTTTAGTATGCTTATAACTAACTTTATTTATTTTATTATTATTTAACTGAAAAAAAACAAAATAACTTCTAATAAATTTTAATTATCAAAAGTTATTCTCACTTAAAAAATAAACTTTCAACCATTTTAAATAAATAAAATTTTTGTGCTGATATGTATACTTATTTAATGGTATTATAGCATAATTGTACGACTTTTGAAAGAGCGTTATACATAAATAATTATATTATTATACATTATCATCTATTTGTCTGACACATAACCTTTTATTAATTATTTACTTCTCCATCAACCTAGCCCATTCGCACCTGGATTATCATTTCCGTACGGTAAAGTTTACAAACTGATAATTTTTGAAACTATCTATCTAAAATAACTCTAAACCATTTCAATTTCAAAATACATATTAAACGCAAAAAAAGTATATAATCAACTCGCAAAAGTTAACTATATACTTTTAAAATTTATTTCTCTAATCTAACCCTAGTCTTAACAGCTGATATAAACTCAATCTCTATTTCTTCTTTACTGATCACACGTATTTCATTAATTAACTACTTGACAAGTGCTTCATCAAATTCGTATATTTTAACATCTTTATTTTCATTTAAAATAATCGGTTTGACATCATTATTTAGAATTTTCAGTTTACTTTTAATATAATTGATTTTTTCTGAGACTTCCTTATATTTTAAGAAAACATCTTGTCCATTTATTTCATCTAACTTAAACTTCGCACACTAAAAATAAGCTAAAAACCCTATAAATACTAAGCCTCACGCAAAAAATAAGCACATTTAAGCACACAAACCAAGACTTTTTGACAAGTCTTTAGGTAAGGCTGATAAAAATGCGTCAAGTATTGTATCCAGTTGTTTAGATGTCAAAAATAGCTTGTCCGAAATGGTATTTATAAAAATATCCATTAAAATATGAAATGATTCAATCCAAGAAATATCAGCCATTTCATCGGATACGAAAAAGAATAGTTCACCAAGTGTACGACTATCCTGTGTTTGTCGGTTTTCAACGGCTAACATCATGTATCTTGTGAAAACGATAGCAACGTGTGCAGTCATTGCATCATAAGAGAGTGATTTACATTCTTTGCTTAATTTTAAGTATGATTTACAAACTTTGAAGAACACTTCTATATCCCAACGTTTGGGAAGCTGCTGAAATAAGCTCACTTTTTAATTCAAATACAAATATATAAAACTTTAAAATTGAAAATTTTAAAAAAGTACATAAAACTTAAAATGAGATCGAAAATTCTCCTATGCTATTGATAGAATTTTTGTAATTTTCACTATATTAGCTGTAATTGCCGTCTGGTCGTTGACTTCGTCAACTGCTCGTCAGACTGTGTCAAAAGTATATGAAAAAAGTTTAAAATAAAGTATAATTGTTATATAAAAAAATAGTTTAGGTGGTGGGATTGATGAACTATATAGAAGGTGAAGATAGATATCAAGGAACATTATTTCCAGAAATAATAGATGATTATATAACAAATGATAATCCAGTAAGAGTGATTGATATTTTTGTAGACAGTCTAAATTTAAAAAGTCTAGGATTTAAAGAAAACAGTATAAATGGCAGACCATCGTACAATCCGAAAGATATGTTAAAATTGTATATCTATGGATATTTTAATAAAATACGTTCTTCAAGAAACT
>JBKECM010000047.1:0-3512 GCA_047974615.1 Lachnospirales bacterium | reverse complement strand
ATTTTTTTCTTTTTGACTTTATCAGCACCTTCTTTCCTCGCTGATTTTATGCTATCTCACTATTTTCGTGCCATTATCATTAGTAATATTTTTTTCTTTTTTGACTTTTTCAGCACCCTCATACTAATATAGAATTTAATTACTTATATTTTAACATATTTTTTTAAATTTGTCATTTACTTTATTGTGGCAAGGAAAAATTTGTAATTGTTTTATTTTTAATAAACTATTGTAAAAAAATATCTTGTTTAATTTACTATAATATGTTAAATTAAATGTATATGTAATGATATAATATAATAGTTGTGTTTTATAAAAAAGTAAAGTAAAGGGTAAGTTAAGGCATATAATGAACATAGGTGTTATTTTTAATATAATAAATAAAAAATATGATAAAGGGGGAATATAATTGAACTGTACAAAATGTGGTAAAATTCTTGATGATGATGTTAAAATATGTGATCGTTGTGGCACTATTTTAGAAAATACAGAAAAACTAAGCGATAAACAAGCTAAAAATATATTTTCCCAAAATATCAATAAAGTTACAGAATTTCTTGAAGATATGACGGAAACTAACGATAATGCTGAACTTATAAAAAATCTTATTATAAGTCAAGGTAAGCAACTTAAAGGATTTGCTACGGAAGATGAGCTTAGAGATCTTTTATCTGAGGTTTTTGGCGAAGATGAAATAGCTGTATTGCTTCCTACTTTTTTCAATGAAGTTGATACTTTAGGTAACAATATATTCAGATATCAAAAAAACTTTGATGATGCAAATTTTATAGTTCAAGAAGAAGGTCCTGTACTTAAAGTATTTTTAAAAGACATTATTGAAACAGTTAAAGAAGATATGTTGATGAAAAGGCTTAAAAGTGGTAATAATAGCCTTAAAGATTTAGCAAGTCAAAACTTTGATGATGCTTCTATAATTAAAGATATATTAAAGAAAATTGATGTTGACGGTAGTGGTTCTATTGATCGTGTAGAATTTTTTGAATATTTGTCTGATTTTTTTGAACTTGAAGTTGCAGATGATTATACACATAAATTTTTTGAGGAGTATGACCCTGAAAATATAGGGAGTATACATACAAACTTAGGGGAAACGATTTTTGGCGAAGCTGTTGTTAAAGACGATTTTTCCATAGATAATGTTTTAAATACTATAGCTGAAAATTTAGAGGAAACAGTTGAAAATAAAAAAATAGTTTCACCTATTGAAAGTGATGATGAAGAAGAGCCGACTGGATATAAAATTGACCCTGAGGTCGATAAAAAAACAAATCAAATTTCAGACTTATTAAATACTAGGTTTTTAAGCTTTGAAGAGTCAAGTGATGAGCCTAATGTTGTGCTTTTTGAAGAAGTTTATCAAGATGAGATATATGATGAGTCTGAAAATATATTTGAAGATGAAATTGAAATCAAAAAACCTGAATTTGCTGAAAATAATTTAGGTGAAATAGAAAGTGCCTTAGAAGATCTTCTTGATACTAAAAAAAGTACAAGTGAAAATATAGATGATGAATTTAATAAAGTAGGTCGTTCAAATATTGAAAATATATTTGATGACCTTAGTGAGTCTGAAAATGCCATAAAAGGTGAAACTTTAGCAGATATTAAAACTGAGGTTGTAGAAAATGTACGTAAAGATTTAGGTATAGATGAAGAAATAGAGGAAAAACCTAAAAGCTTACTTGAGAGATTTAATGATTTAAGTAATGATACAGAAGAAAAAAACGAAGAAGTTGAGATAGATAAATCTGGCTTTGATAATCTTGAAAATGAATTAAAAGCCTTAGGTCTTGATAATGATGAAGAAGAGGAAGATGAAATTGTTTCAAGAAATGTAAAAGAACAATTTGAAAAAATGGACTTCTTTAAAGGATTTGATGATTTAGATGAAGATAATGATGTAGTTAAGAAACCTACAGCTCCGAGTTTTTATGATGATGTTGCTTCAAAAAAAGAGGACTTTGAGGAAGAAGTGAGCTTGAAAGAAGACTTTGAAGAAGAAGTGAGCTTGAAAGAGGACTTTGAAGACGAAGACTTGAAAGAAGAACTCGAAGATGATTTAGTTGAAGTTGACTTAGATTTTGATCAAGAAGAAAGTCAAGAAGATATCGATGACAATGATACGGAAGTTGATGATGAAGAAGAAAACGAAAGTTATTCAGAGGAGTCTGAAGAACTTGAACTTAGTGATGATGATTTAGATGAGTTTTTAAGTGGAGATAGTTTTTTTGATGATGATGAGTTAGACGGTGTTGACATTAAGGCTCATGCTGAAGCTATGGAAGAAAAGCCAGAGTCAAAAGAAAAAGTAAAAAGCAAGCAAGATATTCTTAATGATGAGCTTGAAAATTTTCAAGACCAAATTGACAAACTATCTGATGATGCTGAACTTGAAAAGTTTTTAAGTGGAGAAAACGACTATTTTGATGATGAAGAGCTTGAGTTTACCCTATCTAAAATCAAAAAAGATATGGTGGCACAACAACTTGCTGATAAAAAAAATCAAAAAGCTTTTGATAAGCGTGAGAGAGTTTTTGGTATATTCAAAAAACTTTTTGTCGATGTAAAACTTGAAATTATTAACTTTGTTTTAATTCTCGCAATTATAATTTCTGTTGTATGTACCTTGTTTATCTTTTATGAACCACGACAAGATTTGTATTACGCAAACTATTCAGAGAATGCCTTAATAGAATATGAAAGAACATTAAGAAAAGATTTATACTCTATTATAGGTTCGCAACAGGTTTTAAGTGATGTGTTGTATGAATATATGGCTGGTGAGATTGATGCAGATGGGGCATATGACATTGCTGATTACCATAAAAATCTTACAATGAATACATCTGACTTTTTCTTAAATCGAGTATACAAAGAGGCGTCAGAGTACACTTTCGCTTTACATGAATATACTTTTGAAAGTGCTAAGATAACGGAAAGAGCCATAAATGCTATAGAAAAGAATGAGAAAGAAAAAATACCTCAAATTATTGATGATTTTAATAATTTAAGTCTTAAAGATTACAATATTACTGCTAAAAGACGTGACTTTTTAGTTACTATAGGTATTGATGCAAAAGTTGACTTTTTTGAAGATTTTTATGGAGAATAAATAAAAAAATAAAATATTAAAGAGTTGTAAAATATGAGTAACATCATTTTTTACAGCTTTTTTTGAGGAAATATACTATGAAAAAATATATGGCAACGTTGCAAAATTCAAGAAATGGCACATTGCAAAAGAAAAAATCAAATTTTCATACTTTTGACAAACGCCTGAAATGGCAAAAAGACGCCATTTCCACAGTTTTTGTCGAAAAGCCACAAAGCCGTTGTTTTGTAAAGAACCCGACGAACAAGGGCGACGAAGTGAGGGTGCTGATAAAGGATAGAAAAAAATATTTGGGAGTTTTTCAATAAGATAATTTCAATTTTTTCCTTACTCACTTAACGCAAAATCGTTGTTTTGCTTGTTCGTAAGGTCGCACTGC
>JBKECM010000195.1:0-7765 GCA_047974615.1 Lachnospirales bacterium | reverse complement strand
GCAGATAATTTGTACCCAGTAAGTTTTAGTTTTTTAAGCTCTTTAGTTAAAAAATCTAAGTCAATACCTTCTTTTAAATCTATTAAAGCACCTATTGTCATATCACCACTTATGCCAGATAGTACATCAAAATACAATATCTTTTTTTCCATAACGTTCTCCTTAAAAATTTATAATAATTATTATTATTTTATCACATTTTAAGTTTTAGGTAAACAACAAAAAATATAAAATATTCAATTATATAAAGACTTTATCAATTTTAAAAAAACATTGAAATAACTATAAAAATATATTAAAATAAATGTATAATTATAAATTTTTTAAAGGAACGGTAAAAAATGAAACAACATAAATTTTCAAGAACGGAACTTTTAACAGGTGAAGAAGGTTTAGAAAAACTAAAAAACAGTTGTGTCCACGTACTTGGTATAGGTGGGGTAGGTAGTTATTGTGCCGAAAGTTTAGTACGAGGTGGTATTGGGAAAATCATTCTTGTTGATGACGATACTGTATGCCTTACGAATATAAATAGACAAGTACATGCAACAACGAAAACCTTAGGACAAAATAAAGTTGATGCTATGAAAGAACGTCTACTTGAAATAAATCCACAATGCGAAGTTATAACATATAACACTTTTATTGATAGGGATAATATTGATGATATTATAGGTACATCTACAACATATGTTATAGATGCGATAGATACTGTAACAAGCAAACTTGAACTAGCCCAATATTGCACAGATAAAAAAGTACCTTTAATATCTTGTCTTGGTACAGGTAACAAGTTTGATCCTACTCAGTTTAAGATTACAGATATAAAAAAGACAAAAGTTTGTCCACTTGCAAAAGTTATGCGTTCTGAATTAAAAAAGCGACATATTTACAAGCTTGAAGTACTATATAGCGAAGAACTACCGACAAAACCTCTTACAGAAAATATAGTTAATTGCCAAAATGGTTGTGTATGTATAGGTGGTAGTAAAAAGTGTACTATACGCCGTCAAATACCGGGGTCTATGTCTTATGTCCCACCCGTTGCAGGTATGATACTAGCAGGCCACGTTATTCAAAAAATTATAAAATAGTATATCATTTATAGCTAATGGAGGTCTTTATGAATTTTAATGAAAAAGTATCTTTACTTACGGCTTTATATAACGAAAATAATCTTGATGAACTTTTTGAAAAACTAGAAGAATTTGATGATGCTTTTTTGAGTTTACCCTTTATAGTTTTATGTAGTAAAAAAGAAAACAACATTGAAGAAGGGCGACAGTTTTTAAGAGGATTTAACTTATCCGATTACCTTAAAGATTATTATGATATAAATTTAAGAATTATTAATTTTTCAGCTTATCAAGTGGGTCATAAAGAAACCTTAGAGCTTTTGTGTAACTATTTTTATGATAAAACAAAAGATTCAAAAGAATTTTTATATTTATATGAGTTTTTAATTATTGAAGAAACAAGCTATGAAAAACAACTTGAATATACAAATTTTATTTTAGATAACACTGATGAATTTACAAGCTTGATATATGGAGTACAATTTTTCTGTTTTAAAGCTTTAATAATAAATAAGGACAGCCGTTTATATAACTTTGCCCTTATGGCTAATGAAAAGTTTCAAGTAGATAGTAATATTTTAATGGATATAACTTCCTTTGCTTTTGCAAATAAAAATTATGACTTCATAGTAGACTATTATAAAAAACTATCTCCTTTTTTTGAGCAAATAGATATAAATTTTTCGAGCTTTACAAGTAAATATATACAAGCTAAAGATATTTTAGGAATAGACATTTTAGAGGCAGATTTTAAACCTTTATTAGATTTAAACTATTTTATCATTTTAAATATAGATATTTTTAAAAAATATCTGAATAAATATACCTTTACCCCTCACACAAAAGAACTAATAGATGTTTTTAATGGTAGAAAACTTAAAAACTATTCAAAAACAGTTGCCCTATATGCACTGTTTGTGGATATGAACTTTGACAAAATATTGGAACTTTTATATAAAAACGAGTATAATATGTATGACTTATATATAACTACAATTATGTTAAAAACTTATAATTCAACTATAGCAACTAAATTTTACGACTTATTTATAGATTTTTATAAAACCTCAAATGAAAAAGCATATTATTTATTTCACATAACATACTACTTAGGAAAAGATAATAATTTTGAAGAATTTGAATACATATTAAAAGCTATAGACTCAGATAACCTAATTTACAGCTTACATTCTAGTATGGAGCAATATTCAAATGATGTTGAAGATAATGTTTTACTTTTCTACTATGGAACAGCTATAAAAAATGTATGCACCTCCACTAAAAGTAAAATTTATGCAAATATTTTATTACTAGCATATAACTATAACGTAGGTAACAAAGAAGAATTTGTAAACATATATGAAACTCTTGATGATAAAACCTTTACTGCTTTTTCACCTAGAGATGCTTTTACTTCTATTTTTAATACAAATGCTTCTGTAAACAAAGATATCTTTATATATCTTTTAGAAAAAAATAAAATTGAATTTTCTGGAATATATTTTAATGCAGTAGGAAGTTTTTTATACCCTCAAAAAAATATACCAGCAGACCTTACTCTTGTTGGCAAAGTTTTTGATATAATAGATGCTTTTGTAAGTGACCTTGGAGTAGATGCTTTAATGCATGATTATAATTGTATAACTGTTATGATGGGAATATATAACTACTATTTAGGTGAATTTGAAAAAGCAAGAGAAACTTTACAAACAGCTGCATATACTTCATCAAAATATTGCAACTGTGGTGTAGCTGCCCTTTTAACCTACAATTATTATGAATATAGTAAAAATGCAGATATAATAAACGCAAAAATAGTTTTAAAATCTATAAATAACTACAAACTTATTGCACCAAACAAATATGTAAAAGAAAATTTTAATAACAACATAGGTATAATAACCTACTATTGTTACTTCGCCTTAAATCAATTTGAAGATTTTGACCTTGAAGTAGCTAGAACCAACCTTTTAAATAAAAATAATATAGATATAGAAGGCTACTATTTCCTTATTAAGATATATGATAAACTCGGCAACGACCACCTTGTTAACTTTTATAAAAACAAGTTGCGTTTAACAAAAGATAAAGGTTTTTTTGTATATGAAGAAAAATATTTAGAGATTTTAGAAGATACAAACTGTCCTTTATATAGACCAGAATTTTACCCACGTAATCTATTTACTATAAGTATATAATATTACAACAAAACAAAGATTTTATATGGCAACGTTGAATTTTGCAACGTTGCCATTTGACTTTATCAGCACCTTTTTATGTATTTAAACTTAAACTAATAAGCAACGCCTTATCTATATCTTTCATACTCTTGTCACTAAGGCGACAAATCTTTTCTCTTAGCCTACTTTTATCTATAGTTCGTAATTGTTCCAGTAAAACCACACTGTCTTTAACAAGTGTATATTGTTCTTTATCTATCTCAATATGTGTAGGTAACTTAGCTTTATTAATTTGTGATGTTATAGCAGCACATATTATAGTCGGACTATGTTTGTTTCCCACATCATTTTGTATAATTAAAACAGGTCTTATTCCCCCTTGTTCTGAACCTATAACAGGGCGTAAGTCTGCATAAAAAATGTCACCTCGTCTTATATTCATATTACCACACTCCGTATATTTCTTACTATAATTGTTGCCATTTTTTTTTATGATATACGGTATTTTATAAAATTTATGGTTGCAATGTTAATATTTTATTTCACCTGCACGTTAAATAAATTTTCATCAAGTTTTTTATTATATTCAAAAGTAGTGTACTCTATAATAATGCTTTCTGCATTATCTTTATCATAAATTACAAGTTTTTCTGGTAATTGTGTTTCATTATTTATCCATAGTTTTTCAGAAGATATAAGAGGGTGGTCACTGTTTATTTTGGCATCAAGTACAGTGTATAAAGAATCCTTAAAAGTGCCTACAGTTACAGTCACATCATCACTGTTTTTATAATTGTTTACAAAAGATGTTAAAAACAACTCTGAACGTTCACGATTTTCAGACTTTGATATGTATATATCCTTTGATATTCTTTCATTGAACTGGTAAATTTGATTTCCATCATTAACTGTAATAGACCCAGCCACATTTTCAGGTAATATTACTTCAATACGGTATCTACCATCAATATTTGCTTGTTGAACAGTCGTAAATGTACTTTGTTCAGTATTCGATATGTAAGTTATATTCGCCTCAGCTTCATATGTACTTAAGTCTAAGTATTTATCTATCATATTTTTATCATTAGAATTTTTTAAAAAATTACTACAACTTGTTAAAGTAAAAACTAGCACTATTGTAAATGCAATTTTTTTTAACATAAAAACCTCCATATATTTTTTATAAGTATATTAAATCTTTATTTAAAATATACCCTTTTAAGTACTTAAAAGTTATTAGGTCAAATGACCTTTCTTTCCGTAAGGGCAAACACCTTAGATTTCGGCAGATTATCCCTTCCCTAAGTCCCACTTACTTTTAAAGGTTATAGTCTAACGAGGGTGCTAATATACATACACATTATATTTAAATTAGCAAAATTGGCAACGTTGCAAAAGAAAAATCAAATTTTCATATTTTTGACAAACACACAAAATAGCAAAAGACGCCATTTCCACAGTTTTTTTCAAAAGCCTCAAAGCCGTTGTTTTGTAAAGAACCCGACGAAGACGTTTTCACGTAGTGAAAATTACGAGATGAAAATGGATTTTTCTATATTTTGCAACGTTGCCAGTTGTTTGTTTAATATTTTAATGAAAAAACAAAAAAGTTGCGAAGATTTTTCATCTTAACAACTTTTTTATTTTGAAATATTATAAAAAGCAATTCGCCACAATTTTTGAACAAATTAAATAGGTTTCAAATAACAATTTTTAACAAATGCCCTAAAAAAACTATTTTTTGTCAGTATCATTTTTATATTCAAATGAACTTTCCTCATATTACTTTTTCCCACGCCAACCTTGACTTTTTAAGGCTATGGTCTAATCTCTAAGATTGCTTACTCTAATAATGCTTTTGCAAAGTCTTTACTATTAAACTCTTCAAGGTCATCTATACCTTCACCTAATCCAACATATCTAACTGGTATATTCATTTCATTGAATATAGAAACAACAATACCACCCTTTGCAGTACCATCAAGTTTAGTTATTATAATACCTGTTACGTTTGCAACTTCGTCAAAGATTTTCGCTTGACTTACTGCATTTTGTCCTGTTGTACCATCAAGTACTAAAAAAACTTCAATCTTTGCAGTGCTATGCTCATTATCTATAATTCTACGTATTTTTCTTAATTCTTCCATAAGGTTTTTCTTATTTTGAAGTCTTCCCGCTGTATCAACGATAAGTACATCTGTATTTCTTGCTTTTGCAGCTTTACAAGCATCAAAAACTATAGCTGCCGGGTCAGAGTTTTCCTGATGACGTATTAGGTCAACTTCATTTCTTTTCGCCCATATATCAAGTTGGTCTATAGCAGCAGCTCTAAAAGTATCACCTGCTGCAAGTAAAACGCTTTTGCCCTCATTTTTCAGTTTATGAGTAAGTTTACCTATAGTTGTGGTCTTACCTGCACCATTTACACCTATAACAAGAATAACCGTAGGAGTTTTATATTCTAAAGGCTCCATATCTTTTGATAAAATATTAGCTATAATGTCTTCTAAAGTATTACGTATAGCAGAAACTTCTGTTATTCCTTGCTTTTTAACTTGTTTTCTAAGTTCATTTATAATGAATAAAGAAGTATCAACACCCATATCAGCCATAATCAAACTTTCTTCAAGTTCTTCAAATAAACCTTCATCTATTACAGTAAAGTTGCTTAAAACATCTTCAACACCAGCAAAAATAGCATCTTTAGTTTTAGTTATACCCTTTTTGATTTTTGCAAAAAAGCCTACACCTTCTTTTGGCTTATGGGAATCTATATGCTCTTCCTCTGGTGTAGTATCTTCTATAACAAAGCTTTCTTCCTCAAGAACAACAACTTCCATTTGTTCATCTTTTTCTACTATTAAACTTTCAGATTCTTCATCTTTTATATCTATAGAATCTATTCCTTCCATATTAACTTCAAGGTCAAGACTTATAAGATTTTCAGGTTCAACCTTTGTGCTTTTATCTAGATCATCAAGTCGTTCTTTAAGGTCATTTACCATAGCATCAAAGTCTAAATTTTCATCAACTTCATGTATATCCTCTAAGATTGTGCCTTCTACTTCATTTTCTTTTATCATTTCGTCTTCGATTTCTAAAGTTTCTTTTACTTCTTCTTCGTTGTCTATGATTTCTTCATCGAACTCAAGGTCAAGTGCATTTTTAGTAACTTCATTAAATATTTCTAACTCTTCTTGTTCTCTTTTTTCCTCAAGCTCCTCTTCAGAAAGATATTCTTCTTCCTCTATGGAACTATCTGCAACCTCATTTTCATTTGATAAGTCAATTTCTATTGATTCTTTTTTTTCTATGTCCTTTGGCTTATCTTCGAAACCAAATAGTTTTTTTAAAAAACTCATTATATAACCCTCCATATTAAAAAATAGTTTTTACTAATGTACAAGCTTCTCAAACCCTAGTTTCTTAGTATTTTTTTATACCATATTTTTAGCTAAACTCAACTGAAACCAAAGTTGAAACTCCTTTTTCTTGCATCGTAACACCATACATAGTATCTGATGACTCCATAGTCCCATTTCTATGTGTTATAGCTATAAACTGTGTATGTGTAGTAAAGTTATGTAAATATTCACCATATTTTATAACATTAGCCTCATCTAAAGCCGATTCAACCTCATCAAGTATACAAAAAGGAGTAGGCTTCATACGTAATATAGCAAAAAGTAAAGATATAGCAGTTAAAGCCTTTTCACCACCGGACAACAAACTCATATGATTAAGTTTTTTACCGGGTGGTTGTGCCTTTATTTCTATATTTGACTCAAGAACATTTTCCTTGTCTGTGAGAATAAGTTGTGCTTCTCCCCCGCCAAACATCTCTTTAAAAACATAGCTAAAGTTTTCACGAATAATTTCAAATTGTGAATTAAACTTTTCTTCCATTTCTGTAGTTAAGTCATCTATAAGTTTTAAAATATCTTCTTCAGCCTTTAATATATCATTTCTTTGAGTAAAATTAAAGTCATAACGTGATTTAACGTTAATATAATCTTCAATAGAAGTAACGTCAATAGGGCCAAGCTCGTCAATTTTTGCCTTTAAAATCTTAAGATTTTTACTTAAGTCCTTATCTTTTATTTTTTCTTCTACAAACTCAAATTCTTTAGCATCAATATAAGTTATGTCATACTTATTCCATATATAATCGTGTATTTCATCAGATTTTAAATCTAAAGTTTCTTGTTTATTCATTAAAGAAATTTTATTTTTTTCTGTATTAAAAATACTATTTTTAAAGTCTTCAAAATTTTTATAAACTTGCTTTTCTAAAGCTTTAAAGTTTTCAAGGTTTTTTAAAACTTCTAAAAGTTTTTCTTTGCTCATATCTTCTTCAAATATTATGTTTTGAATTTTATCTTCCATATTTACTATATTAGTATCTTTTGTAGATATATCCTCTAAACACTTTTTGATATCCATATCCCAAACTTCGATTTCCTTTTCTAAGTTTTCTATAAAGCCCTTAAGTTCTATTATCCTTTGATA
>JBKECM010000068.1:0-12171 GCA_047974615.1 Lachnospirales bacterium | reverse complement strand
TGTATTTCTGTATACACGGCAAAGTTTGATTTTACGCACTTCCTTGAAAAATCTCAATTTCTTTAAACCTCAAAAGGGACTGCAAGAAACATCGCTAAGCGAGTTTCTTGCAGTCCCTTTTGAATAGCTAAGAAAAATACATTAAAAGTAAAAAACATTAGACAACGTTGCAAAATTCAAGAAATGGCACATTGCAATGGAGGGTGCTGATAAAGGTTAGAAAAAAATTATATTACACAAAAATTAACGTTCGTATTGAATAAAATACACGCTCATTCTTCGCTGATTTTATGCTATCTCACTATTTTCGTGCCATTATCATTAGTAATATTTTTTTCTTTTTGGACTTTATCAGCACCCTCCATTGCACTTATTCCACCTTTTTGCTTCCCTTTTTACGAAGTAAAAGAGTTAAAACAGATAATCAGCAATATCTTTATATCTTTTTTTAGTTTCTAGCCAATAATATTTTATATTATTAATGCTTAACGTTCCATTTACACAAATAGAGCAAATTACTACCTTAAAACTCTAAATTCAACATTATCTAAGTCTATTTCAAAAATTTCATTATAAGGTAAAAACCATGTAGGAGCAGTATGACCGAAAGGACAGTTCAGTACAATAGGGCATTTAAAACCATATTCATCTATTAAAACATCTTTAATATACTTATATACTTTTTCTTTTTCGTCATCAGAATAATCTTTAAAAATACCGAACATTACAGCTTTATTAGAATTAAAAATTCCTTGAATAGCATAACTATATAACATTCTTCTAAACTGTTCAGGTGATATTTTTTCATCACTTACTTCAAAAAATAAAATTTTATCTTTTAAATATTCTTTATTCGGATAATATTTTGTGCCCTTAATTTGTTCCAAACTATTAATGCAACCACCAAACAGTTTTCCAGATACTTTCCCACTCCCTTGTAAAACTATAGGGCCTTTTGTTACCTTCTTTTCTAATATTTCACCTTTATTGTCTTTATCTCCCCAGTTTCTATAGCCTTCTACATAAAAATCATATTTAGGATATAAAACAGTGTCCTTTGAAATAACAACATCATAAAAGTTTTTAATAAAATCTTCGCCTAAAAATTTAGCTTGTGCCATACCTGCTAAAATAGAAGCACCATATATAGCAGATTTACCTTGAGAAGCTAAATAAGTCAAGTAGCAAGTTGCATCTGAAAACCCGACTATTTTTTTATCTTTAAGATTTAAGTTGATATATTCATTTATACGTATAGAATCATCACCCCCTATAAGAGCATGAACATAGTCAATAGTATCATCTGCAAGAGCATTATTCAATTCATCTGCTCGCAACTTAGGATTATTTCTAACTTCATCAGGGAACATTTTAGCACTTTCGCATACTACTGACTCTATATCGTATAATTCCTTAAGGTTATTAACTCCTAAATCTCTAATATGAGGAAAAACACCACCTAAACCGCTTGATAACGCAATAATACTTCCTTTCATAACATACCTCCATTACAACACTAAATCAATAAATAAGGAGGGTGCTGATTTTATGCTATTTCACTATTTTTGTGCCATTGTCATTAGTAATATTTTTTTCTTTTTTGACTTTTTCAGCACCCTCATAAATAAGTATATAATTACAATTTCTTTTCTTTTACTATAGTATTAATATCACTTTGCATTATTTCAAGTATTTCATTGCCAATTTCATTAATTAAACTATGACCATTATCTTCATAATAAATAAATTCTGCACTCAAATCCTTTTTTAATAGGTTTCTATTTTCATCTAAAACAATTCTGTCTTTACCACTTATAAAAATTTTAATACTAGTATTAAATTTATTTTTTTGCAATCTCCATTCATTATTTGCTAATGCTTTCGCACAAATTAAACTTGTTTCAAAATCAGCGTCCATAATAGCATCAATAAACAATTTATTTACATATTTTATTTTAGTATTCGCAATAAGAGATGCAGGATAACTCAAAGCTCTACTTATTTTTACAGGTAAAATGTCCTTAATCCTAAAGTATCTTGCAAAAATTCTTTTATTACTATCGAAATTTCTAAGAAATTTTATTTCACCATAGACAGGATTACACAAATATACATTTTCAAGCCCCATCTCTCCATAAAAATCAAGGAGTTTTAATGTTAGAACTCCCCCCATAGAATGACCAAATATAATATCAAAATTTCCATTTTCTATAATACTATGTAATTCATATAAATAATCATCTAATATAGTTTCCCACTTAGTGTATTTACATTCAGTTTTTCCATATCCCGGTAATGTAACAGCTGTTATTTCTACATTATCTAATTTTTGGGCAAAATCTGTATATATATAGCCTGCCTCTAGCCAACCATGTATAAATAATATTTTAACAGGACCATTTCCTGTAACACTAGTATTCAAAGTGCCTCCTTTTTGTATTTGTCAATGTTGTAAACTACACTATTAACAAAAATACAACTTTATGTTAATATGCTATACTTTAATTAAAGCCCCATATTTTTCTATAAAGTTCGTATATACCTATAGCAAACTTATCACAAAAACTAGGCAAATTAAGAAGTATACCTTGAACATTTTTTCTTAATTTATTATATAATATGACATCTTCATTTTTGATAAAAGCCCAAAGGTCATTCTTTTTAATAAAGTTTTCTTCTGTGCCAGACTTAAGCAAAAGTATAGAAGATATAGTAGTTATAATTTGTAAATATTTAACCATATATTTTTCAAGACGTACACTACTAAATTCACTATCATTAAAAATCTCAACCATTTTCTTATTTACATAAATCTGTTGATCTATTCTTTTAATCATATTTTTTTCATTTACAGATTGGTCTTCACGGCCTATATGGTATCTGTATAGGTCAGCATCAATATAGTACATTTTTTCAACATAAGGTAAGGGTATGTATACATATAAATTGTCAACATAAAAAGTATGTTTAGGCAAAGACAAATTGCATTTTCTTAATATTTCAGTTTTATATATCACCGAGTGCATTAAAATATATTTATCAAAAGTAGGCTTAAAATCTTCCCACCCAAAAACAATATCCTCTTTTAAAAAGTTTCTGTAACCCATAGTTTTTTGGTGACCAATATACTCTTTTTCATATACAAAATTACTTATAACCATATCAACATCAAGTTTTTCTTGAATTATTTTTTTTAAACCATTCAATACTTTTTTATAAGCATCTCCATTAAACCAATCATCACTATCACAAACTTTAAGGTATTCACCTTCAGCCACAGCAACTCCAGCACACACAGCATCACCATGTCCACCGTTTTCTTTATTTACAACCCTAATTATTGTAGGATATTCTTTTTCATAATTTTCAGCAATTTCTTTTGTTTTATCAGTAGAACCATCATTTACAATAATGATTTCTACTTCTTCTCCACCAACAAGTAATGAATTAATTGATTTTTCCAAATATTTTTCAGAATTGTAGCTTGGTACTACAATGCTAAGTGTTTTCATTTCTAACTCCTTTACATAAGGCTAAAATATTAGCCTTATTTAATTTTTTCATACCTATGTAGTTTAACATAAAATATACAATGATTTCAACTATTATTTTAATTTTTTTAAAGCCACCTATAAATATTTACGATATTTTTCAACTTTTTCTTATATATTCTTCTTTCAAAAAATTATTTTTCATTAAGTCAAGACATTCTTGAAATTCAACTAAAAGCTCATCTAAATTTATATTATTACCATTCATAATACCTTGCAAGTAACCTTCTGTCCATCTTAATAAAATTTTCAATACCATCTCAGGGTCTATACCATCTTTGAACATCTTTTTATCCATATTTGTTAAAACAAAATAATTTTTTACAGTATTGCTATTTTCTATGGTTTTTTTTATATCTTCGTATACTTCAGGGTCTTTTTCAAAGTACATTACTGTTAAAAACTTCATAACATATGGCATTTTTTTTAAAACTTTCATTTTAGTAATAGTTGCATATTCTATTTTTTCAAAAAAACTTTCAATTTCAAATATCTTATTGTCTGAAAATTTTTCAAGAATTGTTTTATTTGCATATTCAATTAAATAAAAATAAAATTCTTTTTTACTATTAAAATATAAAAATATTGATGCCTTAGAAACATTCGCCTCTTTACTTATATCGCTTATTGAGGCTTTTTTATAACCTACTGTACCGAAAACTTTCATTCCACTTGAAATTATTCTTTCTTGCTTTTCTATATTTAAAGCTAAAAACTTTTCCAACTACTATCTCCTTTTACTACTATAAATCATATATAATATCAAAACTTTATTTTAAAATAATTGTTACTTTTCTTCGAAGGTGCTGTCAAAAGTTAGAAAAAAATTATATTACACAAAAATTAGCGTTCGTATTGAATAAAATACACGCTCATTCTTCGCTGCTTTTATTCCAACTCACTATTTGTGTTTACGCTTTCGCTATTATAATTTTTTTCTTTTTGACTTTATCAGCACCTTCTTTTTCTTATGTAATATATAATTATTTTCGTATTTTATTATAGGTAATCTCTAAAAACCCCATTATTTTTAATTTTCTATAAATTTTCAAAATTTCTGCGTCAGCTTCTCCTAGCAAAAACACGCTGTTATGCGTTGTCGAAGCTTTCATGAACTATTTAAAATTTAAAAGAAAATTAAATCAAGCGAGTTTTTAGAGGCCACCTATAGTAATATTTTATACTTTTTTCATAAAAAAAACAAGATATAGTTTTAAAAAACTATATCTTGCCATAATTTATTCATTTAACATATTTTTAATATATATACCATAACCTTTTGTTGGGTCTTGAACAAAAACGTGTGTTATAGCACCTATTAATTTATTATTTTGTATTATAGGTGAACCACTCATACCTTGAACTATGCCTTGAGTTTCTATTAACAGTTCTTCATCTATAACTTTAACTATAAAGTTTTTATCTGTCTTACTGTTTTCCTTAAGATTTTCGATTGAAACTTTATATTGTTTAGCCACTGTACCATTTATGCTACATAGTATATAGGCATCACCTTCTAAAATTTCATCAAACTCGGCAACTTCAATAGGTTCATTTACATCAATAAGATTATCGTAATTGCTTAATACACCAAATACGCCATTCTCATTATTTTCTTGTACCTTACCTACTTCGTCATGTATAGTTATTTCACCTACTAGTTCTCCGGGAGATCCTTTTTCACCTTTTTTTATAGAAACCACAGAAGATAAGTAGGCATAGCCTTCTTCGACTTCCATAAGCCCTTTTGTATCAACATCTATAATACCATGACCTAAAGCACCAAATTCAAGGGTATCAGGATTAATATATGTCATAGTGCCTATCCCTTGTGTACTATCCCTTACCCAAATCCCAATTTTATTTGTTTCATCAACTAAGGATTTAACAACGTCTACATTCACATAACTTACTTCATTGTTTCTGCTTATGGTTAAATTTACAGAACTTGTAGTACAATTTTTGATATATTCTAAAAGTTGTTCCTTTGATGAAACTTCTACATCATCAATTTTGTATATGATATCCCCTGTCTGAACCTTATCTTTGGCAGGATTTATAGTTTTACCATCAATATTTGTAACATTTCCTGTTCCTAAAACCAAAACCCCTTCTGTATTAATTCTAATACCAAGTGTTTTTCCGACAGGTATTAGCATCGTTGGTTCTTTCACAGAAATCTCTACAGTTTTTATAGGCACTCCTAAAATTTCAATATTAGTCTCAACAGTACCAGGTTTTTCACCTGTAATAATTAAAGGGTTTTCTTTAACTGAAAACAAATCACCGTTGTTTTTAATAGTACCTTGACTAAAAGTAGTTATAACTTTTTCTTCCCCAACGTTTAAAGTTATTTTTTTTGCGAAAATAAAATTACTTGTACTATAAATTATTATAGTAGCTATGATTAAGAACAAAGCCTTCCTAAACAAAAAAATCATACCTTCTTTCTTTTTTATTTTACCTCCTTAAGATTATATTTGCACATTAATTTTTATGTACCACATATATTTTATCCGAAACAAATATAATATATGCTTTTAAAATTTATAAAAAAATACATTTTATTTACAATAAAAAACTTCTTATAATTGCAATGATGATACATTAAAAAAAGTAATAAGAAAAAGTTTTCTTATTACTTTTATACTAATTATTACAATAACCAACTAGTGTATTATAATCACTAATCATTTTTTCCCAATCACCTTCAGCAGAAAACGTATCAGTTTCAATTCTATCATAAATTGCCATAACATCACTATATAAAATATTTATCGCATCATTACCATATAACAAAAATTCTTCACTAAATCCTTCTTCCTCTGCCAAAGACAAGTTTTCCATAGTAAGATTGTAATGATTTATTGTTTTTTCTTTCATGCTAGAAACATTATCAAAATTTACATTTTCTAAATCTTCATTTGTAAAACCATTATTATATAAATAATTATGTAGCTCAAGCACATCATCTAAAAAAGAGCTAATATTTAAGGAAAATATCAAACCTTCTTCTTCGTATTTTGCTACATTATCCTCATTATATTTGACATATAGTTCTTCATAAGCTGCATTATAGTCTTCAAAAGGATATCTTAACACATTAAATAAAACATAAACTTTACTTGTTAGTTCTTGTCCCTTTTCTCCACCATCATTTTCGTATTCTTTCTGATCTTCATAAGTAACAAGTTCATTATAAGCTTCAAGCATTTCTACTATATCGGGATATAATGCAAGACCTAACTCTGCTAGTTCTGTATATTCATCTTCGCTTTTAAATACTTCTTCATAACTAGTAAGAGAGTTGACAAATTCTTCTGAATATGAAAGTAAATAACCATCAACAGGTGTGTATGTGTTTTCATGTTCTTGAACATAGTCATATATATCTCCATACATAGTTTCTTCGATTACATTTGTTGCAGACATCATAACATCAAATCCGTTATTTACCTTAGGTATATCCTCAAGAACATCAACTTCAACTTCAGCTTCATCTTTAGTTTCAGACGTTATTTTATTACTTTCCGTTGGTATTTCAATCTCATCAGTAGATGTTACTATATCATCTTTGGTACAACTGCTTAAAGTCGTAAGTATTAAAACTAAAAAAAGTGCTGTAATTTTTTTCATATAAATCTCCAATATTTAATATTTACTCCATAAACCGAAAAAAACTACAAAGCAAATAAATTTAATTTAAAACCGAACCAAGACCACCTAGTAACGCCTCACTTTGAGCAACCATTGTAGTTACAGTATCACGTCTAAAAGCAAGTCTTATATTTTCAGCAAAAGACTTCGCCATATCACTATCAGTAATAACAGACTTTGCATTACTTAAGTTAACACTGCTAACGTCTAAGGAACTAGCAGTACTACCAAGTGCATTAACAGTAGCACCATACTCCGAACGCACACTATTTACTTGATCAATACTTTCATCAATAGAATTAAGCTGACTAGCAATATCCCCACTGCTCAAATCAATATTTTTTATTTTTTCAGCAATTTCGTTAAAGTCAGTAGAAAAGTCAACTTCTGTAGTTTGCCCTTCATTTGCACCTACCTGTAATGTTGCATTTTTACTGCTACCATCAAGTAATTTTTTTTCATTAAACTCAGTATTATTCGCTATATCAGCAATACCTTCGCCTAATTGATTAAGTTCATTTTTAATAATATTTCTTTCATTTTCAGATAAAGCACCATTTCCAGCTTGAATAGTCAGTTCTCTTGCTCGCGTTAACATATCATTGACTTCACCTAAAGCACCATCTGCAGTTTGTACCATAGATATACCATCTTGGCTATTTTTAGAAGCCATATCTAAACCTTGAATTTGAGCATGTATTTGTTCTGCCAAAGCGAATCCTGCCAAATCATCAGAAGAAGAATTAATTTTCTTACCAGTAGATATTTCTTCTGCATTTTTTTGTTCCTTTTTGCTTATCTCATTAATATTACGCAAAGTAGTCTTTTGGATACTTTTTTGAGACATACCATTTACATTTACAATTTCCTTTGCCATAATCAATACCTCCCTATACATTTACTCTATTATATCAAAAAAAATCTAAAATTAAAATAGTAATTTTAGATTTTTTTAAAATTATAATGCAATGTTTAAAATACTTCCTGATTCAATAAGTTTAAAACTATCAGTATTTCTATTTCTCAAACTATAATTAAAATAATTTTTAAATGTTTTAAACTCTACGAAACTTGACATTGGTGTATTTAAAAAATCATCTGTAGATTTTTTAAGTTCCTCAGCCTTTTCCTTATATTTATCAATATTTTTTACAAAATAATCACTATTTAAACCTTCGTTTTTAATAAACTCTCCATCTTCATAACTCACACCAACATTTTGAAATAATTCTTGATTTTCAGTATAAAGTTTAGAAAATTTTGCATCAAACTCTTCAATCTTTTCAACGCTAGCTTTACTTTTGTTTTCAGAAATAATACTCTTCAAATTATTTATACTATCTGTAAGCTTAGTCAAATCACTTTCAATCATTTCTTCGTCACTATCATCAAATGAGTTATATTTTTGCACATATTTTATATCAGAATTAAAACCATTTACAGCACTTTTAAAAGCATTGACATTAGTTGCAATATCTTTCATATAACCTATAATTTCACCATTTATAGCTTTATTAAGGATATTTTTTTTACTCATTTTTTCACTAGAAACACCATTATTGCCTTCTGAAGCTGTATTTTTAGTACTTTGAGTATTTTCACTGGACTTATTTGATTGTTTATTAGAGGCCTCTTTATAATTTTTAATTATAAAAGGTCTATAATCTGTATAATATTGCATCATTGTAACCATAAAGGACACTCCTTTCAATAAACTAACTAAAAACTAGCCACGACATCCATATCGTTAAATCTTACATATGTACCTTTGTACTTATATTATAGCATTTATTAGACTTTTTGCAACTAGTTTTTTATGTTTTTTTTGTGAAGATAGTTGATCTTTAACAATCTTTTCCTTTTTCAGTCTACGTAATTGTGAAATATTACCTTATTCTATATCAAAAACACTTTCGCTTAAGGTTTTAACTATTAATTCGTAGTTTTCTGGTCTATGAGGTACTAGACAATTACTGCAATCTTTGATTTTATTACCAATATAAGTAGGTGTACCTACACACTTTTCTAATAAATACAAAGGGCAGTAGCAAAAAAGACAATTAAAATCATCTTCCTTTATTGCTTTATGGCAAGGAAAATATATACATTTTCTATTAGAAAAAAATTTATAGCTATTATCCATAGTAATTTTCCTCCTATTTTAAATACTCGCCTAAAATTCACTAGTGCTCTTATGCTTTTTCCCATCTGCTTAGTGAATTTTTAAAAAAATCAATTACTTCAATTTTATATATATCTAAAAATTCTTGTGACTGTATAACCTTTTCAGGTTCGTCAAATTTAATAATATTTCCCTCATCTATAAGCATAATTTTTGGTGCAAACTCTAGAGCTAAGTTTATATCGTGTAAAACTCCAATTATTGTTTTGTTATTTTCCTTACCCCATTTTTTTAAAAATTCTATAAATTCTATTTGATAAGAAAAATCTAAATGATTTGTTGGCTCATCTAAAAGCAAAATTTCCGGATTCTGTGCAATAACTTTCGCAAGCATAACTCTTTGTAGTTGCCCTCCCGAAAGTGTTTCTATACCAACATCTTTAAAAGGAGCCATTCCAACTATATTCAAAGCAGAAAGTACTTTTACATTGTCTTCCTTTGATGAACTTCCAAAAAAACTACTTTGTCGATGTACAAACCGTCCCATCATTACAGTATCATAAACTGAATAATTAAAATATACTGTAGAAATTTGCGATAGTAAAGATATTTTTTTTCCCATTTCTTTGTGAGTGTATTTTTTAACACTTCTACCATCAATTAAAATTTCACCTTCAAAATCTAAAATTCCACAAAGTGCCTTTAATATAGTAGACTTGCCACAACCATTTTTGCCAATTATGCTTATATTTTCGCCTTTATCAATAGTAAAATTAATATTATGTATAACTTTTTTTTTATCATAGGATATCATTAAGTTTTTCGCTTCAATCATAAGTTACTTCCTTTTGCTAAAATATAAATACATAAAAAATGGAGCTCCAATTATGGCTGTAACTGAACCAACAGGTATTTCAAGTGGTGGAACAATGACACGTGCAATAAGGTCACATATAACCATAAATGCACCTCCTAAAAAAGCAGAAGCAGGTATTATATACTTGTGATTAGCACCTAATATTTTTCTTGCTACATGAGGTGTAAATAAATCTACAAACCCTATAATACCTACAACAGAAATTATACTGCCTGTCACTATGCCACTCAAACTAAGTAATAATATTTTAAGCTTTTTTACATTCAAGCCTGTAGTTATTCCCTGCTCATCACCTAAGGTAAGCACATCTATGGCATAACTGTTGTATAGAGCAATTAAAATACCGACTAAAACAAATGGTGCTAAAAAAAATAAATATCTTATATCACGCATAGCAAAGCTTCCCATTTGCCAACTTACCAAACTTTCTAAACTCTCCCTTGCGACAGACATTATTACAGTTAAAATAGCATTTGCAAAAAGAGAAAAAGCAGTACCCATAAGTATAATCGAATTATTATTAAAATTTTTATCGACTTTTGTTGCAACTAAAAGTGCAAGAAAAACAGTAGCCAAACCGCTTGCCATACCAAAAATAGGTAGTGTTAAAAACCCAAATATAGAAATATTTAGCAGAAAAACTACACTTGCACCAAGACTTGCCCCTGCAGAAACACCTAAAGTTAAAGATGACGCTAGTGGATTTCGTAAAACAGATTGCATAAGCACACCACTTACTGCAAGACCTGCCCCACTAACATATGCTAAAATTACACGTGGAAACCTTATGTTCATTACAATAGCTCTAGTTACTTCAGAAATATTTTCATTATTTTTAATATTTAGTATTTCACTTATTATAATGTATATAACATCACTACCCTTTATAAACACAGTACCTATACCGATAGCAATGGGTAGTGTCATAATGCTTAAAAGAAAAATTATAAATAATATAGTCTGTTTTTTCATTATTCAAACACTTCAGGATAAATTGAGCTAGCCATAGACTTTAATGCCTCAACTACAAATTCATTAGGTCTTGAGCTAGTATCAGTGTCAACCATATATACCTTTTCGTTTTTAACTGCATCAAGAACGTCCCAACCCACTCTTTCGTATATTTCTTCAACAGGGTTTTCCAAGTAAGTGTTAGTAAATATAATTTCAGGATTTCTTGTAAATATTTCTTCTTCCGTTACAGGCACCCACGACTCTTGTTCGCTAAAAATGTTTTCAAGATGAAGTATATCTATCATCTCTTGTAAAAAAACTCCATTACCAAAAGTATATAAATATGGTGCAGGTGATATTTCAAAATACACCTTCTTATCTTCACTTTCTACATTTTCAAGCTTTTCTACTATATTATCTATTTCACTTTGAAATTCAACTACAATTTCTTCTGCTCTTTCACTTTCTCTAGTAATATCGCCTAAAAACAATATATCTTCTTTTATTCCATCAAAACTGTTAGAAGAAGGAATGTAAGTTATGGTAATACCAAGTTCTTTTAGAGCCTTAAGAGGATCTTCACTCCCTTCTTGACTTAGTCCGCTTACTAAAATCAAGTCTGGCTCAAGGGTTGCCAAAGTCTCTATATCAGGAGCTAATATGTCAAAAACCATTGTGTCGTCTTCTACACCTTCAACTTCATAGGAATAGCTATCTGTTCCAACTATTTTTTCTCCTATACCTAAATCAACTAAAGTTTCTGTTATACCAGGAGCAAGTGATACTATCGAGTTTACTTCACTCGGAATTTCTATCTCATTGCCCTCTCTGTCTATGATAGTTGTTTCTTCTACACTCGTTACAACATCAGTTTCATCTACAGCAATATTTTCTTGCACAACCTCGCTATTATTCGCACAACCTACCATTGCAAAACATGAAAAAACCCCTATAATTGCCCATTTTAATTTCATTGTACTTCCTCCTTTAAAAAATAATATTATATACTT
>JBKECM010000067.1:0-11062 GCA_047974615.1 Lachnospirales bacterium | reverse complement strand
TGTATTTCTGTATACACGGCAAAGTTTGATTTTACGCACTTCCTTGAAAAATCTCAATTTCTTTAAACCTCAAAAGGGACTGCAAGAAACATCGCTAAGCGAGTTTCTTGCAGTCCCTTTTTTTGTAATATTTGTATTTTGGCAACGTTGACAAATCTGATTTTCACTAAAAATTAAAATGACTATGGATAAGTTCCATAGTCATAATAAGGGGTTTGAAATTTTGTATATTGGGAAAATATAACAAAAAATATATATAAAATAGCATATAGTAAAGCAAATAAGGGGGAATTTTATTTTAATAATACATTTCACATAAATCAATTAAAAATCAATAAAAAGGTAAGAGTATTTTGTTAAGTAGGGATTACTCTTTATATTAGGGGTGCTTTACTATATCATATTTTACAACGTTTTGGGGTGTTGCTTAAATATTATGAAGAATAGTAATTTGAATAATATTTTTCAGCAAGTTTTGATAAACCATTGTTTTCTGAGTTTGCTGCTACTAAGTCGCTTAATTCTGCCATAAGGTCGGAACTTTCACTAAAGAAGCTTGATATAAGGCTTGCAGAAGTGTCAAGTCTTAGAGCTGCTAAAGAGTATGAATCTTCTTCATAGGCTAAACTACTTAAATATTCTTCATAACTTGATACGGCATCTTCTTCTGTAGCTGTTGTACTAGTAGTTTCACTAGTAGTTGTACTTGCACTTGTAGATGTTGTAGTAGCTGTAGTAGATGTAGTATTACTAGTACTAGTTGTGGAAGTTGCTCTTGTTGCTATGGAAGTTGAACTAAGAGGTGTTGTTGCTTGTAGTCTTGAAACTTCCGATTGTATTTCTTCTATAGATGCATTATTTGATATATTGTTTTTTATATCGGATTCTTCAATATTTGAAGTGTTTGATGTAGTATTGCTTTCTGCAACTTCTTCAGATGTTGCTACTGCATCTAGGGCATTTGCGTTTCTTGTTTTATAAATATTGTTGTTATAGTTTGTTGTTGCACTTGAAATATTCATAGCGAAACCTCCTTTAATCTATTTTGTATATGTTACATTCATATGGAGTGTGCTGAAAAAGTCAAAAAAGAAAAAAATATCACTAATGACAATGGCACAAAAATAGTGAGATAGCATAAAAACAGCGAGGAACGAGTGCTAATTTTATGTTACATGCCAGATGATTAGCAATGTGCCATTCCCTGAATTTTGCAACGTTGCCATATGTGTTCTTGTTTATATTTCATATTTTACATTAGGAACCTTAAATGGAACTTAAATTTATTAAAAAAAAATAAAATTTTAAATTTAAGTTCAATGTAAAATATTATATTTAAGTGATTTTTACTTGGCTCATTATATGAAATATTGTACAGAATAGACATTATTTTTTATAAGAAACAATAAATATGTACAATGTTTTTGATAAAATAATATTTATATTTGAAAAAATGTTTTTTTTGACATAAATTATACTAAAATATTCATAAAAAAGCATAAATCTACTAAAATCTATTGACCTTTTAAAATAAGTGATATATACTAAAGGTGTTAAAAGTTATTTTGTTTTTAGTAAAAGGTTTTACTAAAGAGAATGGAGGATAATTATGAAAAGAATTGTAAAAATATTGTCTAGTGTACTTATCGTTTTAACTGTTGTTGCTTGTAGTAATAATGCTGAGGTTGATACAACAAATGATGAAGGTGGTAATGCAAATGAAACTACTAACGATACAGAAGATCAAGTAAAGGTTGCTTTAATTTTTTCTGGTAACTTAGGAGATATGTCTTATAATGACTCTTGTTATCTTGGGGCAACTTCGGCTGTTGAAGATTTTGGTATTGAGCTTAAAACTCTCGAAGGAACTGAACCAGCAGAATGGGAAGCAAATTTTTTAGCTGCCTGTGAAGATGATTACGATTTAATAATATGCTCATCTTCAAATTTTCAAGAATATTTAACTAACTATCAAGCTGATTATCCGGACAAAAAATTTGCTATCATTGATACTACTGTTGAAGGTGATAATGTTGTATCTATAAGTTTTGCACAAAACCAAGGTTCATTTTTAGCAGGTGCGGCAGCAGCTATGTTTACTACTCATAGCGAAATAGAAGGCGTAAATGATGAAAAAATTATTGGCTGGGTAGGAGGTATGGATATACCTGTTTTACAAGATTTTTATGTAGGTTATGAACAAGGTGCTAAATATATTGATCCTGATATACAAATACTACAATCTTTTGCAGGTACTTGGAACGATCCATTAAAAGGCAAAGAACTTACTCTTGCTCAATATGATCAAGGTGCAGATATTGTAATGAATGTTGCATCTGGTACAGGTCCTGGTATACTTGAAGCAGCAGCTGAATCTGGACATTATGCTATTGGAGTTGACTTAAATCAAGATAACGACCAACCAGGTAGCATACTTACATCTATGCTTAAACGTGTAGATAATGCAACATATTTAGTTATTCAATCTGTTGTTGATGGAACTTTTGAAGGTGGTACTTCTTCATACTTACAAGTAGCTGATCAAGGTGTAAGTTTAACAGATATGTCAGTAATGAAAGAGTTTTTAGGTGAACAATTTCCAAGCGAAATTTTAGATGAAATAAAAGTTTTAGAAGAAAAAATTACTTCAGGTGAAATAATTGTTGATAACTATGAAGGCTTTGGTTTAAATTAATAATATAATGATAAAAACTAATGGGATTTTTGATTGCTCTCAAAATTAAAGTGCTTGTGTAACTGCTATGTACATAAAAATGATTGTATTAAATTCCTAAAATGATATTTTACCATTAAAAGAACTGTAAGAACTTCGAGTACGAAATTTCTTTACAGTTCTTTTTTAAAAGATTTACTTCTTAGGAAGGAGAGTGATTTACTTTGAATATTGTAAATATGGAAAATATAGTTAAATCTTTTGGAGATGTTAAAGCTGTTAAAAATGGACAGTTTGATTTAAAAAAAGGTGAAATCCATTCTCTTATAGGTGAAAATGGTGCTGGAAAGTCGACTATGATGAAGTTGCTTTTTGGAATGTATCCATTTGATAATGGAATTTTAGAAATAAAAGGAGAAGCTATTAAAGAAATTAATCCTAAAAAAGCTATTGATCTAGGTATAGGTATGGTTCATCAGGAATTTATGTTGGTTGATGATTTAACTGTTATTGAAAATATTTTTTTAGGATATGAACCAAAGAAAGGTATTGTGTTTGATTTTGGTAAAGCACGTAAAATCGTTGATAAGTATATAACACAATACAATATGAATATACAAGTAAATAAAAAAATAAGACAGATTTCTGTAGGCGAAGCACAGCGAGTTGAAATAATAAAAATTCTTGTAAGAGGTGCAGATGTAATAATACTTGATGAACCAACTGCTGTACTAACTCCTCAGGAGGCAAAGCAACTGTTTAAAATATTAAAATCATTAAAAGAAGATGGAAAATCTATTGTTTTTATATCTCATAAACTTGATGAAGTTATGGAAATATCAGATAGAATAAGTGTTATGCGACAAGGAGAATATATTGGCACTGTAAATAAAGAAGATGTAGATCAAGGTAAACTTGCTAAAATGATGATTGGTCGTGATATTTTCAAGAAAAAGCATAAAAAAACTAGTGAAACAAAATCTACTATACTTGAAGTTTCAAACTTGTGGACATCTGGAGAAAAGGAAATGTCTAAAATTAGAGGGTTAAACCTTTCTGTAAAGGGTGGCGAGATAGTTGGTATAGCAGGTATAGATGGTAACGGGCAATCTGAATTAATTGAAGCTATAGTTGGTATGCGTAAAGTTGAAAAGGGCTCTATCAATTTTTTAGGAGAAGATGTTACAAATTTTAGTGTGAAAAAAATAAGAGAAAGAGGCTTAAAACATATTCCTGAAGATAGAAATATATATGGCTTAAATAAAGAAATGTCCATAGCAGAAAATTTAATTTCTGTTATACATGATAGCAATAAAATATCAAAAAGATGGTTTATTGATAAGCAGAAAGTAAATAAATTAGCAGAACAGTTAATTAAAGATTTTGACATTAGACCGCCTAAAGCCAGTATGCTTGCTGGTAACTTATCTGGTGGTAATGCACAGAAAATAATTGTTGCTAGAGAAGTATATATGGAGGGAAATTTGCTTATAGCTTCCCAACCTACACGTGGTGTGGATATAGGTGCCATTGAATCCATACATACTATTATTGAAAAGGTTAAAGACGAAGGTGCTGGTGTATTACTTATATCTGCTGATTTAGAAGAAATATTAACTTTGTCCGATAGAATTTTAGTTATTAATCAAGGTGAGATAGTTGGAGAAGTTATAAACGAAGATGTTGATGAAGAAGAATTAGGAATACTTATGCTTGGTAAAGGAGGTGCTATTTAGTGGATAAAATATTCAATGGATTTTTTAGAATATTATGTATACTAGTGGTATCATTATTAATAGGCTCAATATTTATTTTAATGATAGGTGAAAATCCTATTGATGCCTATATTGCACTAATACAAGGAGCTTTTGTTGGAAAGCGTAATTTTGGTAATACTATTGCTCTTTTTACACCCTTAATGTTAACTTCACTAGCTTTTGCTGTTGCGGCTCGTGCAGGTGCTTTTAATGTAGGGGTTGAAGGTTCTGTTTTTTTAGGTGCTTTAGGTGCTAGTATTGTAGGTATATATGGAGATTTTTTACCAACGGCAGTTCATCTAGTAGCTTGTTTTTTAGTTGCTATTATAATAGGTGGTCTTTGGGCATTAATACCTGCTGTTTTAAAAGCATATTATAAAGTAAATGAGGTTTGTAGCACTATATTATTAAATTATGTTGCTATATTCATTACATCATATGTTGTATCTGTTCCCATATCTGCTGGAACTTCAATACCTCAATCTTTACCTATATCAGAAGATATTCTTCTCACAAAATTTATGCGTCCATCTAACGCTAATATTGGCGTTTTTATAGCTATAGCAGTAGTAATAGTTGTTATTATAGTTTACAATAATTCAACTTTTGGATTTAAAATGAAAGCTATAGGTGTAAATCCAGATAATGCAAAATATGTTGGAATTGACCCAAAGAAAAACTTTATTAAAGCAATGGTTTTAAGTGGAGTTCTAGGTGGTATTGCAGGTTGTATTGAAGTGTTAGGTGTATATGGATACTTTTTATCAGGGTTTGGTACTAACCTTGGATTTAATGGTATGTTAGCATCACTAATTGCAAAAAATAACTTGTTTGGTGCTCCATTTATGGCTTTCTTTATAGGAGCTTTGAAATCAGGAGCTTTAGGTTTGCAACAAGCTACGGGAGTACCTAGAGCTATTGTTGATACTATAACTGCAACTTTTATTATTATAGCAACTATGGATACTCTTTTTCAATTTAATAAAGAGAAAATAAAAACTTTATTTAAAAAAAATAAAAAGACGGAGGTTATTTAATGATAGATTTCGAAAACATTTTTAGTATATCTTTGATATATGCGACCTTTCGTTCAGCAACACCTATTATATATGCTGCCTTATGTGCATGTATAACACAACAAGCAGGAATACTTAATATTGGTACTGAAGGTATTATGCTTATGGGGGCTTTTACGGCTATTGCTGTTAGCTTTTTAACAGGAAGTTGGATATTAGCTGTTGTAGCTGCTATGTTTAGTGGTCTTATTATAGCAATGATTATTGGAATAGGACATATAAAGTTTGGTGCAGAAATAACTGCTATAGGTATAGGTGTAAATATGTTTGTTGTTGCATTTACAAAATATTTATTAAACTCTATACTTGGTAAATCTGGATCTTTTACGGATCCAGCTATAGAAGGTATACCTAAGGTTAATTTACCTTTTTTAGAAAAAAATGAAATATTAAATGCTTTATTTAATAATTGGTCCATAACAGAATGGTTTGTTATTGTCTGTATAATTTTACTAGCATTTATTTTATACAAAACAGTTTGGGGGCTTAGATTACGTTCGGTTGGTAAGATGCCATTAGCTGCAAAATCAGTAGGTATAAATATTATAAGTATGAGATATCAATCTCTTGCCATAGGTGGTTTAATCGGTGGTCTAGCTGGTGCACACTTATCTTTAGCTTATAGCCAATTATTTACAGAAAATATGACAAATGGTCGTGGATTTATGGGTGTTGCTGCTATGTATTTTGGAAGTGCTAATCCTATATTTGCTGCTGTTGGTTGTTTAGTATTTGGATTTGCTGATTCTGTTGGTGCAAGATTGCAAGCTTATGGAGTTCCTTCTCAATTTGTATTACTTATGCCATATGTTGTTACTGTAGGAGTTCTCTTTGTTTCTATGGCAACAAAATTAAATAGAGAGAAAAAAATTAAGAGTTCACTTAATGTGAAAAAGGAGAGTATATAATGGTTAGAAAAATAATTTTAGATTGTGATCCAGGTCATGATGATGCTATTGCAATACTACTTGCTGGTAAAAGTGAAAAAATAGATTTACTTGGAATAACTATTGCATCTGGTAATCAAACTAATGAAAAAACTACTGCAAATGCTCTAAATATATGTAATTATCTCGGCATAAATGTACCAATTAGTTCTGGTTGTGTTGGTCCTATAGTCAAAGATAAACAAGATATATCACCAGAAATTCACGGAGAAACTGGGTTAGATGGGCCGACTTTTCAAGAACATAATAAAAAAACTACTGGTATTCATGCAGTAAACTTTATAATTGATACTGTGTTGAAATCTAAAGAAAAGGTAACTATTGTTATTACAGGGCCTATGACAAATGTAGCTATGGCAATACGTCTTGAACCTAGTATTTTAAAAAATATTGACGAATTTGTTGTTATGGGAGGTTGTTACCAACTTGGAAATGTAACACCGGCGGCAGAGTTTAATATATATGCAGATGCCGATGCAGCTCATATTGTATTTACAAGTGGCGTACCAGTTGTTATGGTTGGACTTGATGTAACAAGAAAAGTACTTTGTTTACCATCTGTTATTGAAAGAATGGTTAAGATAAATAATAGCGCATCTAAACTTTTTGAAGACTTAATGAAGTTTTTTAATAAAACTCAAAAAGAAGTATTTGGCTGGGAAGGTGGCCCTTTACATGATCCGTTGACAATAGCTTATTTAATTGATCCTTCAGTATTGACGACTAAAGAGGTTTATACTGAAATTGACATAAGAGGTGTTCAAAGTTATGGTAGAACTAATTGTGATTTTTTTGGTTTAAGCGATAAACCAAGCAACACCTTCATAGCTGTAGAAGTTGATGTTGAAAAGTTTTGGGATATAGTTGAAGATGGTATAAAGAAATATTAGAGGTGCTTTGTGGATTTTAAAGATATTTTAGAACAAAGGAAAGACGAATACTTAGGCTATTTAAAAGATTTAGTTTCCATTGATACTCAAGTAATAGGACATGGTATATTAGGTGGCCTTGAAAAAGAAGGGCAATTATACTTAGAGTTTCTAGCTAATAAAATAGGTGCAAATTCTATAGTAAAAGAAAACCTCGATGAAGATATTTTAATTAAGGCTAATGAAAAATATTCGGAAGGTAATTTAGGACATAACAATAGAGATCGATATAATCTTCTTATGAGTTTTAATGGTAAGAGTGATAAGACTATAATTTTTAATGGACATATAGATACAATGCCACCGGGTGATGAAACTTTATGGTCGAATAAGCCTCATACACCTACTGTAAAAGATGGAAAATTATATGGACTAGGTGTTTGTGATATGAAAAGTGGTTTAATGGCGTCCATATTAGCAGTTAAGCTTATAAAAGATGTGGGTGAAGAATTACCTGTTAATGTCAAAATAGCTTCCGTAGCAAATGAAGAAGGTGGTGGAAATGGTTCTATTGTTGCAGCGATGAATGGGCTAAAAGGAGATTGTGTCATAGTTTGCGAACCTACAACGGATAACTTATATATTGCTCATATGGGATTTATATTTTATGAAGTTACTGTTAAAGGTAAGGCAATCCATTCAGGCTCAAAAGAAGATGGCATTAATGCTGTTGATAAAGCTATTAAAATAATTAACGAGCTATATAAAATGGAAGAAAGATGGCAAAAAGATTTTACATATTCCTTATTACCAAAACCTTCTTTAAATGTTGGTGTAATAGAAGGCGGTGTTGCAGCTTCTACGACTGCTGAAAGCTGTAGCTTTAAAGTTTGTATTCATTATCTACCTCAAATTATGTCAAGAGAAATGGTTGTAAATGACTTTGAAAATTCAATACTTGAAGTTTCTAAAAAAGATGAGTGGTTGTTTGAAAATCCACCATATATGAACATATATCAAGCAGGAGGGTCTTTTGAAATGGAAAAAGACCATAGAGTTGTAGATGTGTTTAAAAAATCTTACAATAAAATTACTGGAAAAGAGGTTGTGGTAACCGGGTGCCCTGCGGGGTGCGACTCCAGAATATGGAAAAATATAGCGAATTGCCCTACTATACAGTTTGGTCCCGGTAGAAATGACCAATGTCACACTATTGATGAGCATATTGATATTAATCAATTTTATGAGGCTATCTTAATATATGCAGATTTTATACTAAATTTTTGTTAATTTAAATGAATTTAAAGGAGATTAATTATATGAAAAATATTTTATTAGTTGGTGAATCTTGGACAAGTTATACAACACATATTAAAGGGTTTGATAGTTTTTATACGTCTACTTATGAAACGGGCGAAATGTTTTTAAAAGATGCTTTAGAAAAAAATGGGTATAATATTACTTTCTTGACTAATCATGAAGCTGCTGAAAAATTTCCTTTTGATATAGATGAATTGAAAAAATATGATTGTATCATACTTTCAGATATTGGGGCAAATACTCTACTTTTACCTCATGCTACTTTTACTAAAAGTGAGAGAAGACCTAATCGTTGTAATCTGATAAAAGATTATGTTATAGAAGGTGGAAGCCTTTTAATGATTGGTGGATATATGACTTTTTCAGGAGTAGATGGAAAAGGAAAATGGCAAGATACTATGGTACAAGATGTATTGCCTGTATACGTTAGCCCTTATGATGATAGAATGGAACACTGTGAGGGCGTTTATCCTAAAACTGTTAATAATCATGAGGTGGTATCAAAAATTTCTAGTGAATGGCCTTATGTTTTAGGATATAATAAAACTAGGCTCAAAGAGGAGGCTACCTTAATAGCTGAAGTTTCAGGTGATCCTTTTATTGCTGTTGCCGAATATGGTAAAGGTAGAAGTGGAGTATTTACAAGTGACTGTGCACCACATTGGGCTCCACCTGAGTTTGTTAATTGGAAAGATTATGAAAATATATGGGTTGGATTTATGGAATGGTTAATAAAGTAGGTAAATATGAAAGATTTCAAAATTGACTTTTTAGAACAAATTATTTCTTCACCTTCTGTAAATGGTACAGAAGGCGAAGGAAATCTTGCTAAATTGATTTACAATATTTTTAAAAGTAACGGATTTAATCCCATATTACAGCCTGTAGGAGATGCCTTTAATGTTATTCTAAAAATAGAAGGTAAATCTGATAGAATTATTATATGGAATGGTCATATGGATACTGTACCCGTAGGAGATATAAGTAATTGGAACACTGATCCATATGTGGCTACTGTAATTGACGATTATATTTATGGTAGAGGTGCATCTGATATGAAAGGTGGATTGGCTGCTCAAATCGTTACAATAATTTTAAATAAAGATATTATACCTGAAAATACTATTTATTTTGTAGCAACCTGTGATGAAGAACGTGGTGGACAAGGTGCAGTAGCATTTTTAGAAGAATATAAAGATATATTAGAAAAGGCAAAACTTGTTATTATAGGTGAACCAACTAATATGAAACTTGGTATTGCACAAAAGGGTTGTTTATGGATTGAGTTTACAGTTAGAGGAAAAACAAGTCACGGTGCAAATCCTTCAGAAGGAATTAATGCCATAGAAGAAAGTTATAAATTGTATAATATAATTAAAGAAGATTTTCAAAAATATAGCGACCAACTTTTAGGACATAGCACAGTATCAATAACTAAGATTGAAAGTGGTATAGCTAACAATGTTATTCCAGATTTAGCGACATTTGTTTTAGATATTAGATATACAGAAAGTATTAAAGATATATTTAAATATATAGAAAAATTAGTTTTAAATTCTAAAGTAGATGTTGTAGAATTTAAAACTATAAATCATAGAATACCAGTTACTTTATCTAAAGAAAGTAGTGTGTTATGTAGATTTGAAGAAATAACTGGAATTAAAGAAAAAATTGGCATTACTTATTTTACAGATTCTTCTGTTTGGTGTCAAAAAGTGACAGATTTGGCAGTCGTGTTATTTAGCGCAGGTTGTAAAGAACTAGCTCATAAGCCGAATGAGTGTATATCTTTAACTATTTACAATTATTCTATTGAGTTGTATAATAAAATCTATAGGAGTAAAATATAGTTTAGTAGTATTTTACTATGAATAGACAACTATACAATGTTGTCAATACATTATAGGACGTGTTAAAATGAAACCTACAATAAAAGATATTTCTCGTATTACAGGATATTCTATTACAACTGTATCTCATATTTTAAATAATAAGGGAGATAGGTTTTCTGATGAATGTGTTACAAAGGTAAGAAAAGTTGTCGAAGAATTAGAATATAAACCAAATCAATTAGCAGTGAGTCTTTTAAAAAAATCTACAAGGACCATTGGCTTTATTGTATCTGATATAAGGAATAATTTTTTTTCTGAGATGGCAAAAGCTGTAGAAGAATACTGCAATGAACAGTCTTGGAATATGATATTGTGTAATACAAATGATTCATCTACACAAGAGATAGATTGCATCAATATTTTATCTGAAAAATGTGTTGATGGTATAATTATATCAATCAACTTAAATTCAAATACAATAAAAGCACAAAGAAGTATTGAACTCATTAAAAAAAATAATATACCATATATTATGGTAGATAGAACTGTTGGTAATAACAACTTAAATGCTGTTGCTACTGACCACA
>JBKECM010000183.1:0-7045 GCA_047974615.1 Lachnospirales bacterium | reverse complement strand
ATATTGAGTCAAAGCCTGCTATGTTTGATAAGAATAAAATTTTAGTAGATAAATCTGATTTTGAAGATGTAAAAATACTGGCTCAAAAGCAATTTGTTTCTAGTAGTAACGAAAAACATTTGAAGGCACAAATTAAAGAATTACAAGAAGAAAATCGTATTCAAAGTTCTGAATTATATCAGTATAAATCTGTAAAAAACAAATTAGATTTAGGAAAAATTCAAGCAGAAAATAGTAACTTAAAGAATTTAGTTAATAAACTTATGGGATTTTTAGACTTAGTTGGATTAAAGGAAAACGCTGAAAATTATTTAAAACAAAACATAGACAAGGAGAGATAACTTATGGACAAAATTATTTATGACGAAAATAACGGATTATATTATGAATTAGCAGAAGATGGTATGTATTACCCTGCTCTTACTATCGGCGATATAGATGATGATGTTGAAGATTATGCTATAGGTAAATATGGTATGTTAAGAAAAACTTTTTTAAAAGAACATAGACCTGGTACATATAACAGACTTTTAGTGACTAATAAACTTCAAGAGCATTTAAAAGAGATAGATATCCAAGCATTAGAAATGGTTGAAGAAATTACACTGCGTTTCGCTGAAGGTAGTGGTTGCGATGAAGAATTGAAAGCTAATAACCAAATGGAGTGGGTTGCTAGAATGAATAATTTTAGGTATATGGTAGAAGAAAAAGTTTTACATGAGATAGTGTATAATTAAATCGATATTTTAGAAAAAATATGATAAGTGTTGATAAATGTTGAATAGTTTATATAAAGATGTTATAATGTATATGAGGTGAAATTAATGAATAATATGATTAATATGATTACGACAAAGAAAGCTGCTGAGATATTAGGTGTTAGTACATCTACAATATATAGAATGGTCGAAAAGTCTATTTTAACACCAAGTAAAACTCCTGGTGGTCAAAGACGTTTTAGTATAGAGCAACTTTTGGAATTTAAAGAAAAAAGCAAGCAAATTGATGCCCCTCAAAATCCTTCAAGATTCGATGATGTGCAATCTAGCAAAGTAATTAAAAAGATTAAAAAAGAGAAAAAATCCGTTTACGATCATAGAAATAAACTTAACGATCTTACTGGTTCGGAATGGTTACCTTCAACTAAAAGTTACTTTTACCAAAAAGGATTGGGCGCAAAACATCCACATGCGCAAATAGAGAGACAACACCCTGCGCCATATTCTTTTCAAGATATACAACACTTAATTACATTTTTTACAAAGAGAAACCAATCAGTTTTAGATCCGTTTGGTGGTATTGGATCTACAGCAAAAGCATGTGCATTAGAGGGACGTATATGTACAAGTATAGAGCTATCTTCAAAATGGTGCAACTTAGCTATTGAGCGTTTGGAATATGAAGTTGGAGGTGGAATTTCACAAAATCATTCATTTATAAATGGAGATTCTGTAGAAGAACTTATAAAACTAGAAAATGATACATATGACTTCATGGTAACAAGTCCACCTTATTGGTCAATATTAAATAAAAAAGCTGATCATAAAGTAACAAAAGAAAGAGTTAATAATAATCTAGCTACAAATTATTCTGATGGTGACGAGAAAGATTTGGCGAATATTAATGACTATGAAACATTTTTAGATATACTTACGAAAAAGGTGTTCTTAGAATGTGGAAGGGTTCTAAAACCTAAAGCTTATATGTGTTTAATTGTATCCGATTTTAGAAACAAGTCAGAATATATTAGTTTTCATAGTGATTTAATTCAAAAACTAAATAAAGCTAAATTGCCAAATGGATATTCGTTTCAATTACAAGGAACAAAGATATTATTGCAAAACCACAAAAGTTTGTTACCTTATGGCTATCCTTTTGCTTATGTTGAAAATATTCATCATCAGTATGTATTAATTTTTCGTAAAGAAGTTCAAGAAAAGGTGAAGAAATGATAGAATATAATAAAATATATAATTGTAGTTGTGATGATTTTTTTGATAAAATGATATACGAAAATATAAAGGTCGATTTAATACTAACAGACCCTCCATATAACTTAAATAAGGATTTTGGGAACGATAGTGATAAACTGGAAATCGATGATTTCATAAAGATCAATTACGATAGGATAACTAAGTGCAAATATTTGTTAAAAAAGGACGGAAGCATTATTTGGTTTGGAATACACCATTACATATGCTTTATTCAAACTATTATGTATGAAATAGGATTAAGCTATAGGCGATTAAATATTTGGCATTATGAAAATGGATTTTCTAGGTCTAAAAAATCTCCAACAACTCAGTACGAACCTTTTTTGTGGTTTTCGAACTCTTCAAAGAAATGGACATATAATGCGGATGATGTACGAGTTCCCTACAAAAGTAAAGATAGGCTTAAAAATCCCGTATATTATAATAATTCAAAAGGTGAAAAGGTTGAATGGAAAGCTAATCCTTTAGGAGCACTCAGAGGTGACATCTGGTCTTTTCCTACATTATCGGGAAAGTTATATGAAAAAGAAAGGACAACTCACCCAACACAAAAGCCTGAAGCACTAATAACTGAATTAATTAAGGCTTTTTGTCCTAAGAATAGCGAGGGGAAGTACTCTGGTATTATTCTAGACCCATTTCATGGTTCAGGTACACTAGGTGTATGTTGTCAAAAATTAAATAAACAAGGACCTGATATAAAATGGATCGGAATTGAACTTGAACAAAATTGGTGTGAGATTGCAGAACGACGATTAAATAATTTATAATATTAAAGAAAAAATGGATTTCATATCATTTTTTCTTTTTTTGAAGAATTTTCTTATTTATGATATAATATAGTATTATTTTACTTTATTTTATTAGGAGATTTGAAAATTATGATTAAGTTTAGAAATCCAAGTACTAGTCCGATTACACAAGTGCAAATATTTAAAGAATTATTTAATGAATATAGCGAAATGAGCTCGTTTGATTTAGCTGATATGGTAAGAGTTATGACTAAAGAAAAGTTAATGACTGCGTATGGTTATTCGGGAAATGCTGCGATATCACTAAGCACAACAAAAAATAAAAGTCTAAATTCTGTTGAGATGAATGCTAAAATGACAGCTGAAGTTTTTAGGTTATTAGGTTGGGTTTCATCTATAGGAAATAATGCCTATCCAGTAACTTTTACATTACTTGGTGAATATATTGCAAAAACTGAAGATATACTACCTTTATACGAGCAATGCGTATTGGGAATAAATAACCCTCAAGAAATAATGAATGTAAAATATGATGAAAATGTACGATTCTCTACTTGCATTTTATTTTCATTAATAAATCTAAATGGCGTTATGTATAAACATGAATTATGCTTAGGACCTATGTCAGTAAATGATATAGATACTGTAAAATTACAAGAAATGGTTACCTACTTAAAATCTTTAAGGGGATATTATCAAGATTTAGATAATGCATTTAATAAATTGTGCAAAGATTTAAATATGAAATCTACATCTGTTGATAATATGACGAGATTACCTATAGCACTTTTAAAGACTTGTGGATGGATTGAAAGCACACAAAGTAATAAGGATATTTATTCACCAAAAGCTTTAAAGTGCCTAAAAATCACTCCAAAAGGAAAGGATCTATTTAAACTATATTGCAAATGTAAAGATTTACGTTTAAGTGAATTTAACACGTATAGTGAAGATATTCAAGATGCATTAATTCGACTAGGCATGTATTCAATGCTTGAAAGTTCTGGTTATGATATGACGCCCGTTTTAGATAGTATAAATAGCGATACACAACTTTGTTTTCATATTACAGGTGGTAAAAAATTATTATTTTCACCATATCAAACAATAAAAAAAGAGCGTGTAGATAAAGCTTTTGGCTTTAATTCAACGAAAAATGAAAACTCTAAAATATCTATGCCTATAATACCAAGTTTAAAAAGAGAAAAAAATAATATTACAGATGTAGTATTAAATAATATAGTAAATAATACAATGATGAATTGTAATGAGGTGCATGACAAGATATTTATTAAAAAACTAATAAGCTTAAAAAAATTGAATCTATCAAATGATGAAATTATTACAAAATTATTTAATGAATTTGAAAGTTATAATCAAAAAGATTTTTATCCTTTAATAGAAACCTTATTTAAAATAATGGGGATGAATTGTAAATATTCTCGTGCTGGCGATAATGGCGCAAGATGGGATGCTATTATATTAGATGAAAAAAGAAGTATCCCCATTGAAATAAAATCGCCAACTGAAGAGAAATATATTTCAATAAAAGCTGTAAAGCAAGCATTAGAAAATAAAATAATTTTACTTTCACGAAAGACACATATTACAGATTACGAAACCACAAGCTTGGTAGTTGGATATAATATACCTAATGATAGAGCCGAGGTGTCAGATATGATACAAAGTTTTAAAGATGTATATGGGTATCGTATTGGTATCATAGGATTAGAAGCGCTACTAAAATGTGTTGTACATATTATTTTAGATAATAAATCAATTAATATAGAGAATATCAATAAATTGGAGGGTATTATAAATGTCATTACTGAATAAAAAGGATCAAAGAAAGGAACTAGTGTTTTTAGATTTATCAAAAATTAAATATATTGAACAAGATGTATACTCACCTGGTGTTATTAATTTTGAAAATTTAAAGATAAAGGCATGTTGCTTAAAATGTCAAAAACCCAAATGCTTAAAAATATATACAGAAGAATTAATATGTTCGAATATAAATGATTTTCCGTATGATAGATTTGATGATGTTTGCCAAAGAAATGCAATAAGTTGGGACTATAATAATGAATGTCCCGTTATTGATAAATCAAGGTGTATAAATTGCACAATGTGTGCAATGAGATGTCCAACTGGTGCAATTTACTATGACGGAGATTCAATGCAGATATCCTTAGAATTATCGGAGATCCACAATACTATTACACTTGATAATTGCTATGCTGAAAAACATCAAGAAATGCTCAATTTAGTTTCAAAAATTTTAGTTAAAAGGCGCTTTATATCTTTTACAGATACAATGGTAAAAAATATTTATACTAATATTGTAGCATTTATTATTAAAGAGAAAAAGCAAAACTATTTTGTTAGAAACCTTTTAATCCAAGTAGGTGCAAATTCTTGTACAAGTAGAATTGGTGATGTTTATACAAGAATGGATGGGATTTATCAATTAAATGGTCATAGGGGACCAATAGAAGTTGAATTTGGAACAGATTCACTCGAAGCATCTAGAGGAATATTAGATGATGTAGCGGTTTTACAAACTAGGTATAATTTAAAAAAAGAAGAACAAACACCATTAGTTGTTTGTTTATCTTTACCTAATAAACGTCAAGGATACTACCAAGTTATAAAAGACATAAAAAATGTCTTGAATATTGAAATAAGAACTATTACATTAGGCACATTGTTGCTCTTAGCTTGGAATGGAAGAAATTTATGTTTTGAAAATTCATTGTACTATATAGATTTTGATAATTTAAGTTTAATAAATTATATTCAATTAGATTTACATAAATATTGCTATTTGCCAGAAAATGAACTAGGAATATTTGAACCCAAAAAATAAAAATCAAAAATTATTTTATATTTTAGTAGGGTTTAAAATAGATTAATATTATATAATAAAATTAATATTTAGAACAATTATAGCTAGTGCTTTGTTAGTGTTGAGGTGACTAAAATCAACTGGCTACATTTTGGCTACAAAAAGTTTGGATAATACGGTTAAAATTCGTTAAAATTTATATAAAAAGCAATAAATATGTATTTTTAATGCGTATAAATGTGATTTAGAAGAATAAAAACGCAGAGTGGGAGTAGACAGTAATAGCCATAAAACCTTTTGAAATAAGGGTTTTATGGCTATTTTTTTGCTTTTTGAGTACATTTTGAGTACAAATTTAATATTTTATTTATGAATTACAAATTGTTATCTTTATCATTTGATTCGATTTGAGAGTTTCCACCTAGTGTTGAAGCTAATAGTGCTACAACACCTGTAGTCGCAAACGCACCAATCGTTGTAACGTAAGCTAAGAATTTTTTATTTTCTGAATCCTTTTCGCCTAACATTTTAGAAATTTCAAACAATTTATCTAAAATATATTTTCTTTCATCAAAAGTCAAATTTTCATTTTCAAGTTCATTTTTCAGTATACCAATAACTTCATTACAAGATGTATAATAACTTTGCACACTTTGGCTATTTGTCTCTAAACTTTTATCTAATGTTTCTTTATAATTTGCAAGTAATTCTTTAGACGTATTAGAGAACTCTGGGAATTGTTCTAGTGCTTTTTTTGCAATTTCAGGATCCATTTTATCTAACATTGATGTTAATTTTATAACTTTGTCTTTTGTAATACCTCTAAAATCAGTTATCCCTAATTTTTTTAAAACTTTTTCTTCGGATAATAATTTACTCATATAAAAACAATCCTCCTAACTTATTGTCTAGTCATAAAAATTATAATCTTTTTAAACTACTCTGCAATTCCAACTCAACGGCATTTTTTATAGCCAAATATTCCTCTAATTTAGGAATATCCCTTTCAGTTGCATGCATAACTGATAACATATAATTGTATTTTAATTGTTCCCACTTTAAAAAGTCATCAAGTATTTGTTTATTTTTTAGTTTAATTATAATATCTTCAATACTTATATTAGTATTATTAGATGATAAACCAATAAAATCATTTAAAATTGGGTTAAATATAAGTTTAAAGCTATCCTTTATAATAGAGCCATCTTTATTTCTATTACCTTTTACTTGAATGATTCCAGCATCACACATAACCATAAGAAAACCCATTAAATCCCCTATGGTATCCAAACGTAGCCCATTGTTAGAAACTCCATTAATAGCAGTGTAACTTACATTCAATGCAGTTGCAATTTTTTCTATTTGAGAAGGTTGTGGCTGCATTTTATTTGTTTCGTATTTTCTTATTGAAACTGGGTGTATATCTGAAAGTTCAGCAAGCTGACCTTGTG
>JBKECM010000165.1:0-28712 GCA_047974615.1 Lachnospirales bacterium | reverse complement strand
GAAATATGGACGTATTTTGCTTGCTATATACACCTAAAATAATAACAATTCATTTTTTATTACCGAAACATTTTATTATAAAGATAAATTTTTTATAATTTATAAGTAAAATATAATTTAAAATTAAAATATTTCAAAATAAAAAAACACTCATTAAAAGTGTTTTTTTATTTTGTCTACATATGAATGTAGCACATATCATAAGGAGTATCTAAAACGAAGTATAAACTTCATCTAACAAACATTTAATTAAAAGCTAGTATCTGCATAACTACCTAAAGTTACTTCTGTAGTCATCGGTCTGTTACCTCTATAGAAGTAAACAATAACTTTATCCCCAGCTTCTTTAGTATTTAAATAAGTTGATAAATCTTCAAAAGCTTCAACTTTAACTTCATCAATACCAACAATAATATCATTAGCCTGTAAACCGGCAGCTTCTGCACCACCACCACTTAAAACTTCAGCTACGTAAACACCCATTGATGGTAAGTTAAAATAACTTAGCATTTCTTCAGTAACTGTACTACCAGAAATACCTATATATACTTTATTAGGATTATAGCTTTCTATAAAACCATCAGCAACTTCAACTACTAAATTTGAAGGGATAGCAAATCCCATACCTTCTATTGTACTATCAACAAGTTTTGCAAAGTTAATACCAACAAGTTTACCATCTTGGTCAACCATAGCACCACCTGAATTACCAGGATTTACACTAGCATCAGTTTGGATAGCAGAAACTTGTGAACCGTTTTCAGTCTCAAGGCTTTTATTTACAGCAGAAACAATACCAGAAGTAATAGTCTTACCTTCACCAGCAGCATTACCAATTACATAAACAGTATCAAGCTGTTCAAGTTTATCACTATCACCAATAGGAATTATTTTATAATCAATATTATTTTCAATAAGGTCTGCTTTATCTACATAAATAACAGCGATATCTGTATCCGGTGAAGTACCAACAAGGTGAGCATCAATAGCAACATCATCGCTATTTGAGTCCATAGAAATAGTAACTTGTGTTGCGCCAGAAACAACATGGTTATTAGTAACTAAGTAAACTTTGTCATTATCTTCTGCATAAAATACTGCTGAACCTGAACCAGTTTGCTCTTGACTTCCGTAATAATAGCTATTAGCAGTTGATTGGAATACAGAATTTACACAAACTACAGATTTTAATGAGTCTTTAAGTTCAGTATTCACAGAATTTACATTTTTAATAACTTCATTTACTTCTTCATCTAAGTTACTAACAGCATTTTCTGCAGATTCGTTAACATTAGGATTTTGTAAATTACTTTCACCTGAATTTAAACTATTTCCTGATGCTAAAGTACTTTCAAAACTATTTTCAGTGAATAGTTTCTCTCCAAATTGAGTACCAACACCAACTGTAACACCAAAAACTCCTACTAGTAATACACAACCTGCTGCTTTAAGTACAGGTCTTCCTTTTTTCTTCTTTGCTTTTTTAGGTTCGCTTCTATATTCTCCGCCACCGTTATTAAGTTCTTTTGAAACATATTCAAAATTATTAGGGTTTTGAACTTTTACTTCCTCAACATCATTTGTACTACTCATTCTTATTATTGTTTCTTTTGCATCATTTACATTATTTACTGCCTCATTATATGCGTCCATTGAATTTTTATCCATAATAACATCTCCATTCATTTTCTAACTTTAAAACTTTGTTTAAAGCAATTTTTAATTTAATAAGTAACTATGTATTGATTATACAAATTACTTATGGAATAAAAATTTATAATTTGTGGCAAATTTGTATCATTATTAATTACTATTTTAACGTAACAACAGTAACACCATGGTCACCTTCTCCAAACTCTCCCAGCCTAAAGTTTTTAACATTTTTATGACGTCTAAGATGTTCGTGTATACCTTTTTTCAAAGCACCTGTTCCCTTGCCATGTACAATTCTTACTATCTCAAAGTTACTAAGTAATGCATCATCTATATACTTATCAACTTCTAAAATACCTTCTTCAACTTTATAACCTAATATATTTAATTCAGATTTCATCGTATATGCTTTTGAAACTTTTTTAACAGGTTGTATAACTTTTTTTGTATTATTTTCTTTTAACTCTTTACCAAGGTATTTTAAGTTAGAAGCATTAACTTTAACTTTCATAATACCACAAGCAACTGCCACTTGATTATTCTTATCAGGCATTGTAACTACAACACCTTCTTCTCTCATAGAAATTATATAAACTTTATCACCTGTTTTAAATTTGTGGTTAGACCCTTTAAATTCTGGCTCAGTGTATAATTCTTTCTCATATTTTGAAATTTCATTTTGTAACAGTGAACGTGTTTGGTCTACTTCTTTTACACTAGCTTTAGACTTTTGATTTTTCATTTCCTTAAGAATTTCATCAGCTAAAGCCTTAGCTTCAACAGTAATTTTACGAGCCTCACTTTTTGCTTCTTTAAGAATTTTGCTCTTTTGTTCATTAAATGTTTCTTTTTCGTTTGCAATTACATTTCTTAAATTTTCAAGTTCCGAGCGTAATTTTTTTGTTTCTTCTTTTTCAATTTCAGCCTCTTTTTTACTTATTTCTAAATCAGTAATAACATCTTCAAATTTTTTATCACTTTGGTTTACAAACTTTTTTGCATCATCAATAATATGGGTATCAAGTCCTAAACGTTCAGAAATTGCAAAGGCATTAGACTTACCGGGTATACCAATAAGCAACTTATATGTTGGTTTTAAAGAAACAACATCAAATTCACAAGCAGCATTTTCTATACCATTTGTAGATAATGCGTAAGCTTTAAGCTCCGGGTAGTGTGTTGTAACACATACTGTAGCACCTACATCATATAAGTATTGAATTATTGCCATAGCAAGACAAGCACCTTCAACAGGGTCAGTGCCGGCACCAAGTTCATCTATTAAAACAAGAGAATTACTTTTAACCTCTTGAAGTATAGATACAATATTTGTCATATGACTAGAAAAAGTAGAAAGACTTTGCTCAATACTTTGTTCGTCGCCTATATCAGAATATATATTATCGTAAACATTTATTTCTGTTCCACTTGAACAAGGTATGTGTAAACCACTTTGTGCCATAAGAGTAAATAAACCAAGCGTTTTTATTGATACAGTTTTACCACCAGTATTTGGACCTGTTATAAGCAATGTAGAAAATTTGTCACCAATATATATATTTATAGGTACAACAACATCTTTATTTATAAGTGGGTGCCTACCATTTATAATATTAGTATAACCATTATTATTAATTTTAGGCTCTACACATTCTAAAATTAAAGAAAGTTCTCCTCTAGCAAAAATCACATCAAGTTTAAGTAATATTTCGAAGTTAAATAAAAATAGTTCAGCATTTTCCAAAACTAAATCAGTAAGATACCACAATATCTTTTCAATTTCTTTCTGTTCTTTTAAATGTAGCTCTTTACCCTTATTATTTAAATCTACACATACCATAGGTTCAATAAAAACAGTAGCTCCAGAAGCACTTTGATCGTGTATTAAACCTTTTATGTTATTTTTAAACTCTGCACGTACCGGCAAACAAAATCTATCATTTTTTAAAGTAACAACGGTATCTTGCAACATAGGTCTAAAGTCGCTACTTTGTATTATACTATTTAGTTTTTCTTTTATTTGACCATCTATACTTTTTAAAGACTGTCTTATTTTATATAGTTCAGGTGTAGCATTATCGTCAATTTCTGTTTCCGAAATTATACAACGGTTAATTTCATTCATAACCTTTGGTATAACAAGTATTTCATCAAAAATTTTATCAATATACGGATAAGGTTGCTCGCTACCAACCTTTTGAGAATATTTCATTACTTTATTACAAACATATATAAAACTAGCAAGCTTGCAAAGTTCCTCTGTATTTAGAACTCCGCCTGTTTTAGAACGTTTAATTGCTTCACGTATATCAGAAATTCCACCAAGTGGCAATGAACCTTTTTTAGTTATACAATATACCGCATCAGTTGTTTCTTTTTGTTTTTCAATTATAATCTCTATATCATTTGTAGGATTTGTTTCCTCAATAAGAGTTTTTCCCATAGACGAAATTGTTTTATTTTTTAACATTTCTCGTATTTTATTAAATTCAAGTATTTTTAAAGTTTTTTCATTTATCATATTAAGTCACCATTTAAAATTTTTTTTAATTTACTATTGCAAATCTTTACATTTTATTATAACATATAAATTGTATAATAGTAAATAATATTAGAATAAAATAAATGTGGAGGTTAAAAAATGATAACAGTAGATGGTATATATAACGAAATAATGACAAAAATCACGTCAAAACTACCTACCCCTATGTCCTTTTCAAAATCTTCAACTACAGCTTCATTATCTACATCAGGTATAAGTTCAAGCTCTGATGACACTTCAAATACAAGTGCCGAAACTTTAAGCTTTGACGGGAAAACCTTTAATGAATATTTAACTTCATATTTAACAGAAGGAAACCAAGATGAAGTTTCAGAAGCTATAACTTCTACAGTTGAAAGCACTGCTTTAAAATATGGTATAGATACAAGCTTAATATATGCAGTTATAAAGCAAGAAAGCTCATTTAATCCTAATGCAGTATCAAGTGTCGGTGCACAAGGTCTTATGCAACTTATGCCTTCTACTGCAGAATCTCTAAACGTTACGAATTCTTTCAATATAGAACAAAACATTGATGGTGGTGTACGTTATTTAGATATGCTTTTAGAAAAATATGAGGGAGATGAAACTTTAGCACTAGCAGCCTATAATGCTGGTATGGGAAACGTAGAAAAATATGGTAACACTGTACCACCCTTTGAAGAAACTCAAAACTATGTAGAAAAAGTTCAAAATTACAAACAACAATATATTCAAAAGCAGTATGAAGCTCAAGAACAAGCCAAAATAACTGCTAGTGAAATCGAAAACGAAATAGAGATATAACAAAGGCGTGATAATCGCCTTTTTATATGGGAGGAAATATGGCATATAGTGATTTACAAGATTTTATTAAAACTTTAGAAGAAAAGAACGAACTAATAAGAATTAACGCTGAAGTTGACCCTATTTTAGAAATTACAGAAATTGCAGATAGAGTATCAAAGGCTTATGGCAAAGCTTTACTTTTTGAAAATGTAAAAGGTTCAAAGTTTCCAGTACTTATAAACGCAATGGGAACTTATGAAAGAATGGCATTATCACTTGGAGTTGAACAACTTGATGATATTGGAAATAGAATATCTGAATATATAGAAATGGCAAATTTTTCAAATATTTTAGGTAAAGTAAAAGAAGTTCCAAAAATAATGCAACTTGCAAGCGTTTTGCCTATAAAACTACCAACAAAAGGTAAATGTCAAGAGGTTATTATTGAGTATGATGAAGTAAATTTATTTGACCTACCAGTATTGAAATGTTGGCCACAAGATGCAGGACGTTTTTTCACATTACCTCTAGTTATAACAAAAGATCCAGAAACAGAAATACAAAATATGGGAATGTATCGTATGCAAGTTATGGATAAAAACACTACCGGTATGCATTGGCATTTACATAAAGATGGTCGTGAAATATATAATAAACATAGAGCAAAAGGCATAACGAAAATGCCTGTTTCTGTTGCTTTAGGTTGTGACCCAAGTATTACATATAGTGCAACAGCACCACTTCCATCTTTTTTAGATGAAATAATGTTTGCAGGTTTTTTAAGAAAAAAACCTATAAGTTTAGTTAAATCTATCCATAGTGGTATTTACGTTCCATCAAGTGCAGAATTTATAATAGAAGGCTATGTTGATGTTGATGAAGAACCAGTAATTGAAGGCCCTTTTGGAGACCATACAGGATATTATTCCATAGCAGACTACTACCCTCGTTTTCACGTAACAGCAATTACTCACCGTAAAAATCCAGTCTATCCTACTACTATAGTAGGTAAACCGCCTATGGAAGATTGTTATATGGGTAAGGCAACTGAACGTATTTTTTTACCATTAATAAAAATGATAAATCCAGACATATATGATTTGAACTTTCCACTTGAAGGTGTATTCCATAACTGTGTTATAATATCTATTGATAAAAAATTTGCAGGTCATGGTAAAAAAGTTATGAATTCCGTATGGGGTATGGGTCAAATGATGTATACAAAAATGATTATTGTTGTAGATAAAGACGTTAATGTAAAAAACATTTCTGAAGTTTCGTGGAAAGTATTTAATAATATTGACGCGAAACGTGACTTAGTTATATCTGAAGGTCCACTTGACGCTTTAGACCATGCCTCAAGTCTTGGACATTATGGACATAGACTTGGTATAGATGCAACGAAAAAATGGAAAGAAGAAGGTTATGAAAGAATATGGCCAGATGATATTGTTATGACAGAAGACATCAAAGAGCTAGTATCAAAAAAATGGAGTGAATATGGCATTGACTAATTTTTTAAAAGAAATCGAGAAATATGGAAAACTTGTAATGTTTTCTCACACTATTTTTTCACTATCCTTTGGACTTGTAACAATGTTAATGGCAACAAATGGTGAACTACCTCTTAAAACGATGATTTTCACCCTACTTGCCCTACTATGTGCAAGAACAGGTGCAAATGCAATAAATCGTGTAATTGATGCAGAATTTGACAAAGAAAACCCACGTACAACTACTAGACAAATACCACAAGGTGAAGTATCAAAAAAAGAAACTATAATATTTTCTGTTATAAACTTTATGTTACTTGTGCTCTTTTCTTTTTTAATAAATCCTTTGTGTGGTTTTTTATCACCTATAGCATTGTTTTTTTTAATTACTTATAGCTATACAAAAAGATATACTTTTTTATGTCATTTATACTTAGGTTTCACTTGTGCTATTGCAACAATGGGAAGTTATTTAGCTATAAAAGGAGGTTTTTATAACCTATATCCTTTTACACTTTTTATTGGAAATATGCTTTGGGTTGCAGGTTTTGATATTATTTATGGTAGTCAAGATTATGAATTTGATAAAAGCATAGGACTTCATTCTATGGCAACACAATTTGGAGTAGAAGGTGCCTTAAATATTTCAACTTTTTTTCATATTGTAGCTATAATTTTTCTTTACATAACAGGTTTTTTATACACAAACTTTGGTGCTATTTATTTTACAATAGTTACTTTAATTTCTCTACTATTAATGTATGAACATATAATTGTATCAAAAACAAATTTTAAACATATAAAAATTGCATCATATGGTATAAATCAAATCGTTGCATTAATATTTTTATTTTCAATCATAGATATTTATTTATAGGAGGTGACAATGAAAAAAATAATCGTTGGAATAACAGGGGCATCAGGTAGTATTTACGCAGTAAAACTAATCGAAACTTTATTAAATCAAAATATAACAGTATATTTAGTTGTTACAAAAGATGGTTACGAAGTTGTAAATTTTGAAACAGGTATAAATATAGATGAATATTTTTCCTCATATGAAAACTTAATATTTTGTGACAACAATGACCTCTTTTCACCTATAGCAAGTGGTAGCTTTCATATAGATGCAATGGTAATTGTACCTTGCTCAATGAATACTTTAGGATTTATAGCTAACGGCATAACTCCAAACCTCTTAAGCCGTTCAGCTGACTGTACAATAAAACAAAAAAGACCATTGATAATAGTCCCACGTGAAACGCCATTATCTTCAATACATTTAAAAAATATGCTTTACTTATCTGATTTAAATGTTACTATTTTACCACCTTCTACAGCTTTTTATTTTAAGCCAAAAACTTTAGATGATATAATAAATTTTACAGTTGGTAAAATTTTAGATAGCTTAAAAATAGAAAATACAGTATATAAGCATTGGGATTAATAACATACTGATGTGTAATGAATTTTTTCAATTTAATAAATAATTAATATTTTACTAGATATTAAAAAAATAACATATTAATTTAGCTTTAATCATTTTATTTTTTATCTAACCATATACGTTTTTGGTATTACAAAAATTTTATTAATATTCAAATGGCATCATTGTAAAATGCAATGATGCCATTTATATTTGGTCAAAACCCAAAATCTTTGATTCACGTGTAAGATAATTACAAAATAAATCATTAAGTTGAGTATAATTTTTTACAGTAATAAGAAAGAATTTATATTTATACTAATTATAGTATGCTATGTACATTTACAGTTCATGAAATACAAAAATTATCTTATTATTTTTTAGTAATTTTTATTGTCCTTGACTAAATTCACATAGTAGTTTTTTATTTTAAAAACAAAAAAAGCTACTTTTAAAGTAGCTATACTGGGCTGGAAGGATTCGAACCTTCGAATGCAGGAGTCAAAGTCCTGTGCCTTACCGCTTGGCGACAACCCATTAAAAAGCGCGAAACGAGATTCGAACTCGCGACCCTCGCCTTGGCAAGGCGATGCTCTACCACTGAGCTATTCACGCACATATATGCAGTTAGAGGGACTCGAACCCTCACGAGCTAAAGCTCACAAGATCCTTAGTCTTGCGCGTATACCAATTCCGCCATAACTGCTTAAAACAAATAACATATCAACGACGATTAGTATAACACATTTTAAAACCATTGTCAATAGTTTTTTTAAAACAGGGGTAGCAGGGCTCGAACCCACATTAACGGTGTTGGAGACCGTTGCTCTACCATTGAACTATACCCCTTCAAATGACTACCTTTATAATTATATCATTTTTTTTAAAATTGTCAATAGTTTTTAATAACTTTTTTCAAAAAAAATTTTACTAATTATTTCCCATGTAATAAAAGGACCATGAAGAAATATTTTAAATTTTTCTTCATAGACCTTTAAATTTTTGCTAAAATAAAATATAGTTTAATTCTAAATTCAAATTTATACTTATATAAAACAATTTATGAAGTAATTCATTCAGTACAACGTAATTTTTGTATAACAAAGTAGATTGATTAATATTATAAATATTTTTTTTATTCTTATTCAAACCTTATGTTAATAATACTATATATTTAATTATATCCGATGCTTGTATCAATTCCTATTGTAGAAGTTTCACTATTCCACGTAATACCTATATCTAAGTTTTCTGCTATATCTCTAAGCTTATAGTAAGTGTAGTTATTAATATTATATGCACTTACGCTCTTTTCTTCACCATTTATGTATAATTTAGCATCTGAAACTTTGGCTATCGAATCTGAACTAATTGCTCCACCTTCAACTGTTCCAGAATACGGAAAACCAGATTGTAAATAAATAGCCTCTTCTTCTTCGTTCCACAAAACTTCAAATTGCTTTTCTGTTCCATTTATATAGTAAGCAATATCTCTTAGCTTAAAATAAGTATAATCATCTATTGTGTAGACTTCTAAAGAAATGGGTAAATTATTAACTAAAATATTACGTTCTACTGCATAAGCTATCTTATCTTCTTTAGTTGTCGTATTTTCAATAACAGCTTCATTTTCAACTTCTTCATTAATTTCTATATTTTCTTCATTTTCTTTTGCTACATCACCGGTTTCTATATCGTCTTGAATTTCATCAGATATTTCATTTACAAAATAATAATTTTTTAAAGAAGTTGCAACACCTTGTCTATCTTCAAAGATATCTTTTGCACTAAAGAAAATACTACCTTGTACATCATATTTTTCATTTATATTAAGTTGTTCAGTTATTTCTTTAGCGACTTCATCTTTATATATACCTTGTCCAATATAGAGTTTTACATCAGTATCTTGGGTTACATTACTCCACCACTTAACAAGAGTTTCATAATCTGCATATTTGTTTCCTTGTTCCCAATATAGTTGAGGAACAATATAGTCAACCCAACCATTGTTTATCCAAGCTTTAGCATCACCAAAAACAGAATAATATCCCTCTTTACCTGTTGTATTTGAACCTTCAACGTCAGATGAGCTATTTTTCCATATTCCCATAGGACTAATTCCAAATTCTACTTCTGGATTAACGGACTTTATTTCTTCGCTTACTAAACGTACCATATCATTGATATGCTCTCTACGAGCATTTGCTTCAGTACCTTCTAATCCTTCCCCACTAGATAATGCATAATCTGCAGGATAAAAATAATCATCAAAATGAATTGCATCAACATTATAATTTTTTATAATTTCTCCAACCGTATTTTTGATATATTCTTTAACTTCAGTTTTTTCAGGGTTATAGTACATTGCACCATTATATGTAATTACCCAATCTGGGTGTATTCTTGCCATATTATTTACAGCAAGTGTTGTTAAATCAGTACCCTTTGTAGTGATACGATAAGAATTTAACCATGCATGAAACTCCATATCACGTTTATGTGCTTCTTCAATCATAAATTCTAAAGGGTCATAGCCCGGATATTGCCCTTGATTTCCCGTTAAAATATCACTCCAAGGATTTATTTCCGATTGATATAAAGCATCACCTTTGGGTCTAATTTGAACTACAATCGCATTTATACCGACAGATTCAAGCTCATCTAATTTTTCAATAAATTCTTTTTTTTGAGCCTCAGCATCATTTTGAACAGATGGAAAATCGGCTCTGTATACAGTGGAAACCCATACCCCTCTAAAGTCTTTTGAACTATCTGCATAAATATTTTTTAAGTATAAATTGTTAAAAATTATAGAAAATGCAGCCAAAATTAAACTAAATATTTTTAAAAATCTTTTCATCTTTCCCCCTTAAAATATACACAATATTATAAATTAGTATACTTTATTTTTTTACATATTTCAATAAAATTTCTAACTTTTATATTACATTTATTTAAATTCTTAAAATTTCTATAAAAAAATTTTATTGTTTTAAAACATTTTTTGTGATATAATTAACTCTACATACTAAATAATTAAAAGAAAAGGAATATTAAAAATGGAAAGATCTTATGATTTAGTTAAAAAAGAAAAACTAGGAGTTTTAGATGCATTATCTTATGGTTTTTATATGTTAAAAAAGCATATGGATAGTTGGAAATACCCACTAATTGCAAATGTTTGCTTTTTAGTAATTATGGCTATTATAGGCATTATTGCTTTTTTGGGAATAACAGCATCAATATCATCATTTTACACATTAGGTAATGAACTAGTATATAATGACGCAAACCTCGATTCTACGATGTATGTTATGTTTGGTTTTATAGGTTTATATTTATTAGTATTAGTTTTAATAATGGTAGTTTCTATTATAATTAATGCTTTTCAACTATTTGCATTAGAAAGATCATATATTAAAGAATGGAATATCAATACGCCAAAAAAACAAAAACGTCATTATGTTTTTAAAAGTATAAAATATACATTAGGCATACTACTATTAAGTATGCTAATTTACATTATTTGTATGATACCATTTTGTATAATCTTTGGAGTTTTAATTGCAATTTCAATAGCAGTAGAATCTAATTCACTAATTGTTTTAACAGTATTTTTATTTTACATAATTATGATTTTCTTATCAACTATTTTGACTTTTGTTTATATGTCAATACTTTATGAATATTTAATTAATAACAATAGATTTGGTGACTCCGTTAAACAGGTTTTAGATATAGTTAAAAGAAACTTTTTATCAATTTTGGGTTTCTCGATACTATTCCTATTATTAATGTGGTTAATAATATTTTTAACATCAATAATAGGAATGTTTTTATCTATTATACCACTTTTAGGTTTTGTTGTAATGCCATTTATTCAAATATCTTCTTATGTATTATTTTTCTACGCAGTAACTATAAAATATATGAATTTAAAATATAAAGCAGGTAATAAAATATTCCCAGATAGTTTCATAGAAAATTTAAATAGCGAAGACAATACCGTTGTAAAAACTACTACTGAGTATGTTTTAAATAAAACATCGTTAAATAACCAAGAAAATAAAGTTGAAGAATTACCCCTAAATTCTTCAGAAGTTTTAGCCATCGATAATAAAGTTGAAACTACAGAAGAAAATTTAATTCAAATAAATAAAATAGTTGAAGAAAATATCGAAAATATTGAAAGTAATGAAGAAAATATCGAAAGTGTTGAAAGTAATATTTATGAAAAAGCAGAATTAAATTTTGACGAAGATACTGACTATACTGATGTTACAAAAGATATTGAGCAAGAAGAAAAATAGATTAAGAGGTTAGTTATGGAAATATCATTTAATTTAGTAAAATCAAGCAAGGTAACAATACTTAACGCATTAAAATATGGATTTTATATTTTGATTAAATACTATAACTTATTATACATATTATTAGGTTTTAGTTTTGTAATTCAAATTATAAATATTATTACTTCAGGTATTTTGATTAATAGCATAAATTTAATTGATATTTATAATATGGAAGATATTACAGATTTAACTTATTTATATAACGCTTTACCAAATTATTATTTATATATTTTTATTAACTTATTATTAAATATATCATTACAAATAATTCAAAATTATACTTTTTCAAGAATTTATTTTAAAGAATGGGATATTAAACGTAACTTTTTCAAAAAAAAATATTTTGTTTTTAAAACAATTATTTTAAGTGTATTAATAGCTATTTTATATTTTGTTTTATTAATAGGTATAGGAATTATTTCAAGTTTAGTAGGTCTTTTTAGTACTTTTTTAGGCTTAACAATATTAATTTTTGCAATGTTGTTATTTGCTATAATATCAGTATTTTTTACTCATATGCTATGTTATGAATATGTGATAAATAATAATAGAATTGGTGTTGCATTTAGACAAGTAATTTTAATTTCAAAAAAAAATTTAGCAAAAATATTTCAATTTAATATTTTATATATTAGCTTTGTAATACTTTCTTGTTTGCTACTAATACCTTTTATGTTCATAATATTTTTAATTCCGATTATGTCATATATTATTACTCCTTTATTAGAAATAGCTATTTCAACAATAGTTTTTTTCGCTTACGTAATATATTATATGAATCTAAAATATAGAAATGGCTTAAATATATTTCCTGATGATTTTTTAGACGATGAAGATAATATGAATATCGAAGTAACATTTCCAGTAAAAGACAATGTTATTGAAAATTCAGAAGATGTAAATAAATTTGAAAATATTTTAGAAAATGAAATTAGTAATCAAGATTAACCTATACAAAACTGACCTCCAAATTTTAGACATAAACTAAAAAATTGGAGGTCGATTTTATTTTATCAAAAAACTAATATTCTATTTTTGTAGATTTAATATTCCTATTTTAATACCAAATTTTAGTGAATTAAAAACAGATTACTTAATTGTACATCTAGGTGCACCCTTACCTATTGGATTTCCTTTATCATGTTGCCATTCACACCAGCCACCTTCATACATAGAAGCCTTTTCATAACCAGCGATGCGTCCAAAAAATTCGATTATTGCACCACCCCATGAAGCACTACCACAGAAGAAAGCCATTGTTTTATTTATATCAACATTATTTTCTAACCAACAATCAACCATTTCTTGTGTATTACACATAGAAGCATCGGGGTTAGTGTAAAAATATGGGTTCCAACACCATACACTTCCAGGGATATGTCCACCTACAGTTATATAATCATAACCGGGATCATTTCCAATATACTGCTCCCATGGACGTATATCAATTAACTGCCCTTCTTCTGGATTTGCTAAAAAACGTTTAGCATCATTAATATCTAAAATCCAAGAAGGATCATGTGGAATATTTCCACCAAATTTTTCGCAAGCAATTGGTTCATTCATTTTACTTTCTGAAGGATATCCTGCATATACCCAGTTATTATAAACACCGTTTAATAAACAAACTTGTTTTACACCTAAATATTTTAATACAACTGCAAGTTTCGCACCTGCACCTATACCAAGCAAGTTATATCCATAAATTATTACTGTTGTATCAACAGATATACCATACTTTAAAGCAAATTTTTCTAAAACATCATCGGAAGGTTTTGTCCAAACAGGATTTGCATCTAACTCAAATTCATCACTATCAATACTAATTGATGACGGAATATGTCCCTCTAAAAATTCTTTTAAAGGCTCTTTCCAAGCAACAGTGAAAATTTTAAAGTCTTTTCCCAAATAATTTTTAGGTTTATTCCCATCTAAAAGTTCTTTAACCCATTGTACTGGAACCATAGCAGAGTAATCTTTTACCTTTTCCATCTCACCTTCCCACTTTGCAAGTGAAAAGTATGATAAATTATTAATACCTTGACTTTTAAAAAATTCAAAAACAATTGGTGCATCTTCTCCTGTATAATCATATACAATAACATTTGTACTTGATGTAATCTTACGCCACTTTAATTTATCACTATACTGTTTAAGTACCTTTTCGCTTTTTTCAGGTATACGTAACCAATCAGCCGAAAAATCTACTGCTCCTTTTATGTGACCTTCATAAGGCTCACCATCAAGTTGCCACCCTATAAAAGCACTAGAACTTCTTGCATCAACAACAACATATTCATCACTATTTAATGCCTTTATAACATCATCACAACTTGCAATATTTACTTTATAATCCATAAAAAACTCCTTTAAAAAATTATTTTTTATTATGTGTTAAAGCTCTTTCAAGCTTTAATAAACTCTTATCCATAAGTAATGATAATAAACATATTAAAATAGCACATTCCATAATCATAACCATATTATATTGTTGCATACCTGCTGATAATAAAACACCTAAACCCTCTCCACCAGAATATGAAGCCAAAGTTGCACCACCTATGCAAGAAATCATTGCAACACGTAATCCAGAAATTATAACAGGAATTGCCATAGGTAATTGTACTTTAAACATTGTTTGAGTTTTATTCATACCCATACATTTTGAAACTTTTATATAAGAAGCGTCTATATTTTCGATACCAGATATAGTAGAATAAATAATAGGTAAAACCCCATGTACTGTTAATGCAGTAACTGTAGGTAAAACACCTAGACCCATTAATGGTACCATAAATCTAAGCATTGCAATACTTGGAAAAGCACTTAAAACCGTAGCAAGTTTTTCAATTATAGGTCTAAATTCTTTTCCTAAAGTTGTAAGACAAAACAAACCTAAAAAAAGTCCAATTATTAAGGAGCAAACACAGCTAAGAAAAGCAATAACAAGAAATTGTTTTGTTAATTTCAATACATTATATGAACCAATATTTCCTAGATTTATATCAAAAGTTTCATATATCCAAGGCTCAAGTGCATTAAAATTAAAAGCAAGAAAAATAAATGAACCACCTAAAAATATAATCAAAAGCCATTCTAAATAATTAAGGATATTTTCTTTTTTCATTTAAACCTCTAACTTTCTTTCATAATGTTTAGAATAGACTCAATATTAATTGTACCTGTTTTACCCATATAATTAGTTTTTAAAACACTTGTTGCATCTTCTATCATAATAGCTAAAGCGTCTTTAAGAGTCGCAGAACTATCAATAGTTGGTATATTAAAAATCTCATCACAAGGTGTAAAAAGTTCAGAAACATTGTATTTATTTAAAAAATTTATATAACTATCGTTACCCATAAAATTTCTAACAAATTCATTTTCTTTACTTTTTAAAAGGTCAATAGGGTTACCAAAACATTGTAAAACTCCTTTACTCATAAGAGCAATTTTATCACCCATTTTCATAGCTTCACCTATATCATGTGTTACGAAAATAACAGTTTTACCAAGCTTTTGTTGTATATTTAAAAATTCATTTTGAAGATTTGCTCTATTTAAAGGGTCAATAGCACCAAAAGGTTCGTCCATAAGTAATATTTTTGGGTCAGCTGCAAGTGCCCTTGCAACGCCTATTCTTTGTGCCTCACCACCTGAGAGTTGAGATGGATACTTATTTATATATCTGTCCACATCTAACCCAACTGTTTCAATTAGCTCAACAACACGTGCGTGAGTTTTTGCTTTATCCCATTTTAATAGATTTGGTACAACTGATATATTTTGAGCAACAGTCATATGAGGAAAAAGCCCTATACTTTGAACAACATAACCTATACTTCTTCTAAGTTCATCTATTTGAAAACTTTCGATATCTTTACCATTTATCGTTATAGTGCCACTATCCGGTTCAATAAGTCTATTCACCATATTTAAAGTTGTAGACTTTCCACAACCTGACTCACCTAAAAGTACACATAGTTCACCTTCATTTATAGTTAAGTTTAAGTTGTCAACTGCACCTATACCATCATAAGTTTTTATAACATTTTTAAATTCAATCATATTAATACTCCTATTTATCAATATTTAGTACTTGTTAATATTTTTCCACTCATTCTTCTATCAAGCCACTCACTTAATAGTCCAAATATAAAGTTAACAAAGAAAATCATAATAATAATTGGTACGGCACCAAGTAAAATCAAGTCAAGTGCAACAGCTGTTCCACCACCCATAGTTATGAATACACCAAGACCACCAAAACCAACCATAGTACCAAGACTCGCCGCAGAAAAAGTAGAAACAATAGCAACTCTAATCCCTGAAACTAAAATAGGTAAAACTAAAGGAATTTGAATTTTCCACATAATAGAAAAATTTGTCATACCCATAGCTTTAGCAGTTTTTAAGTACACATTATCAATAGTTTTAAGTGCACCACTTAAACTATTAATTATCTGAAATAATGCATATAAAAACAACGCACAAAAAACAGGAGTAAAACCAAAACTACTTATGCCTAACTTTTCAAAAAAAGGTATACTCTTTAGAAAAGATAATGGTCCAACCATTACAAGTATTAAAGCTATACTAGGTATAGAACGAACTATATTAAGGAAAAACATCATAATTGAATTTAAGATTTTATATCTATAGCATAAATATCCTAAAGGTAAACCAAAAGCTATACTTGAGATTAAAACCAAAATACTAATTGTAAAATGTTCTTGAAGTGCAAGATAAAATCTATCAGCACGAGCAAAATATTCAATAGAAATAGACATACTATTCATAGCACCCATAATAAATAACATTAATATATAAAACAATCCTGTAAAAGTTGTTAAAAACTTTTTAAAATTACTTTTAATATTTTGATTGCATTTTATAATAATACTATACCAAGCACCTAAAATAAAGTATGAACCTAAGCCCCATGTTACTCTATAAGTATCTACAAACTGACTAGTAAATATTTTTGCACATAATCCAGTATAATAAAAAACAACACCTAAAAAAATTGAAGTAATCATACCCGTTAAAAAATTTTTATTTTCATCTTCACCCTTTATAAAAGATAAAAAAAGAATAACAAATAATATAGCGAGCATAACCCATGTATAATTACCGACAGCATCAAAAGAACTTATAGAAATCATTGGTGCAATTCGGTTTTCCATAGTGATTAAAAAAATACTTGAAACTAAAGAAATAAAGCACACAATACACATAAAAATTGAAACAATGTCATATTTTTTTTTCATCTTTAACTCCTATAAAAATTTTGTAAATAATTTTAAAAACTGGTTGTCCTAAATGTACTCATTTGAGTATAAAAGGCACAACCAGTTTACTAAATTTTTATTAAATAATACTATTCTTGTATTAAATTTTTAGATAATAAATATTCTTTAGCAACATCTTTACCAGTTCTACCATCAACTTGAACTTGAGCATTTAATGAAACCATTTCTTCTAAAGTGATTGATTCAAATACTTCATTAAGTATAGTTTCAACTTCTGGATAAGCTTCAAGTCTTTCTGTACGAATAATTGGAGCTGGGCAATAAACAGGAGCTACGTTTTCAGGATCTTCTAAAACAACTAATTCATAGTATTTTACAATACCACCAGAAGTATATACGTGAGCTACATTAACACCATCAATACCTTCATAAAGTGTTTGTGCTAAACTTATATCATTCACACCATATTGATCTTCTGTTAATTTAAAGCCATAAGCTTCTTCAAGTCCTGGTAAACCTGAAGTTTGAGTTATGTAACTTGTGTGTGTCATCATATTTACATAACCACCTTCGTTTACATATCTAGCAAAATCATACATATCGTAAACATCATTTTCAGCAGCAAACTCTTTAGTAACAGCAAGAGCATCTGTATTATTAAATGGTGCATATCTTAACCAAGTAAGACCATTTTCTTTATCAAATTCTGAAACAGCTTCCCAAGATTTTTCCATATCGTGGAAAAGTGCTTCATCAACACCTTCTATTAAGTACATACCACTACCTGTATAAGCAACGAAAACATCAGTTTCACCTTCTAATATAGCAGTTCTACCATTAGCAGTACCTGCATAATCGAAAACTTTATCAGTAACTTCATAACCAGCATTTTCAAGTGAAAGTACAATCATACTACCTAAAATTTCACCTTCTACGTCGTTCATAGAAGAAACAACGATAGGGTCACCTTCATTCGGTGTTACGTCTTCTGTAGTAACTTCTTCTGTTGTTTCTGTTTCAGTAGTTTCTGTTTCTGTAGTTGTTGTAGTGTCAGCTGGTTGGCTGCTACTATCAGTTGATGTGCTTGTATTAGAACTACAACTAGTTAAAACACCTAAAGTTGCTACTAACATTACTGTACTTAAAATTTTCTTTTTCATATTTCCTCCTAAGTAAATAAATTTACTTTTAATTATTAAACTTCTTGATAAATATATCATATTTTACATAATTCAGCAATAAAATAGCAACATTATTGTTTTTTTGAATAACTACTGTAATTATTATTACTTTTTACAATATTGCTATTGAAAAACTTTATTAAAAAGTGTTATAATATGTATTATATATTTTAGGAGGTTTTATGCAATTTAAACAGTTAGAAGCTTTTGAACAAGTAATAAAACAAAATAGTTTTTCCAAAGCTGCAAAAACTCTTTATTTATCTCAATCAACGGTAAGTATGCATATTAATTCATTAGAAGAAGAGTTGGGTTGTACATTGATTATAAGATCTTCAAAAGGTGTATATCCCTCAGAAATTGGCAAACTTTTTTATAAATATGTAAACCAAATTTTAAGGCTATTAGAAAATGCCGAAAATGAGGTTTCTAAGTATAATAAAAATAAAAATGGTCACATATATATTTCAGCATCATCTGTGCCATCAACATACATTTTACCTAAACTACTAACTAAATTTACAAGCACATCAAAAGATATTCAAGTTACTATGATAAACAAGGATAGTGTAGAGGTAATAAACTCTATCGAAAATATGGAAACGGAGCTTGGAATATCTGGCTATCATAATATTAAGTCTAATTGCATATTTGAAAAATTATGTAATGATGAACTTGTAATAATAACACCAAATACAGAAAAATATCAAAATCTAAATGGCGATATTACAAAAGAGGTATTACAAGATGAAACATATATTTTAAGAGAAATTGATTCTGGTACATATAAACAACACAACTTATTTTTAGAAGATATTGGTATTGACAATAAAAAAATTAAAATTGCTTTTAATATGAATAGTACGGAAAGTATTGTAAATGCTGTATCCTATGGTGCCGGCATATCTATAGTGTCGAAACGTGCTGTAGAAAATAAAATAAATTCTAACGATCTATTATTTTTCACTTTTGAAAATCCTTTTTTAAATAGAGATATATATTTAGTAACACATAAATATGTTCCTCTCTCACCTATTGGAAATATCTTTAGAGAATTTATTTTAGAATATTTTAAAGAAAAAAATATATAATACTATCATATTTTTAAATAACAAACCTTTTAGTTATCAGTATTTTCGATATTCTTGACATCTTAGATAATATAAGTTAATATAAATTTATAGTAATGAAAATTTAAAACCAAGGAGCTTAAACCCTATGAATACATTACCAGAAGGTTTTCAAACATATGACGAAGCCAGAAAAAACTCTTTTTTAAAGGTTAAAGATTTTAAAGATAATGGAGGAAGAGTTGTTGGTATTTTTTGTACCTTTACTCCAAGTGAACTAATAATGGCAGCAGATGCAATACCTATTGGACTATGTGGACAAAGTAACGAACCTGTTGCAGCAGCTGAAAAAGTTTTACCTAAAAATTTATGTCCTCTTATAAAATCAAGTTTCGGTTTTGCTTATACTGATACATGTCCATTTTTTTATTTTGCAGATATGATAATGGCAGAAACAACTTGTGATGGTAAAAAGAAAATGTATGAACAGCTTGGAAAAATCAAATATACTCATGTTATGCAGTTACCTCCCGGAAGATTTGGTAAAGGTGCTTTTGATAACTGGAAATTAGAAATGATAGAAGCTAAAGAAGTTTTAGAAAAACAATTTAATATTACGATTTCTGACGAAAAAATTAGAGAATCTATAATAAAGAAAAATGAAGAACGTAGAGCTATGCTAGATTATTATGAAATTGGTAAACTTAACCCATGTCCTGCCTCAGGCTATGAAATAAGTACTATTTCTGATTCCACTCAATTTATGCTTGATATAGATGAAAGAATTGCCTTTCTAAAGAAAAGAACAACCGAGCTTAAAGATAAATATGAAAAAGAGTTTAAAGGCAAAACTAGTACAAGACCTAGAATACTTATAACAGGTTGCCCATCTGGTGGTGTCCGTGATAAAGTCATAAAAACTATTGAACAATTAGGAGCTGATATTGTAGGCTTTGAAAGTTGTTCAGGACCTCGAGAAAAAATGAACTTTGTAGACGAAACAATAGATCCTATTACAGCACTAACAGATAAATATTTAAAAGTTAGTTGCTCTGTTATGAGTCCAAATCCAGGAAGATTTGAAGCCATAGAATATATGCTAAATGAATATCAAATTGACGGTGTTGTAGAAGTAATTCTTCACGCTTGTCATACCTTTAACGTTGAATCTTATGAGGTAAAAGACTTTGTAACAAATAAAATGAACAAAAAATACATATCAATAGAAACAGATTATTCACCTTCAGATACAGAACAGATAAACACAAGATTAAGTGCGTTTTTAGAGCTATTTTAAAGGAGTATTATGAACTATATAGGTATTGATATTGGCTCTACTGCCTCAAAAACCGTAATTATGAACGAAACTGAAATTTTACATTATTTTTCTTTACCAACAGGTTGGAACTGTAAAGACACAGCATTTCTTATTAAAGAAAAAATTGAGGAATTAGGCTATGACTTAAGTTTGACAAAAACTGTAGCTACAGGCTATGGTCGTGTTTCTGTACCCTATGCAGATAAAATTATATCTGAAATAACTTGTCATGGTTTAGGTGGAAGTTATCTCTTTAATGAAAATGCTACAATAGTTGATATAGGCGGACAAGATACAAAAATCGTAACAATAAAAGACGGAAAAGTATTTGACTTTATTATGAATGACAAGTGTTCTGCCGGTACTGGAAAATTCATTGAAATAATGGCAAATAGACTAGGTCTTAATATTTCTGAACTTTGCAAAATAAGTGTTGAAGGTAAACCCATAGAAATAAATTCAATGTGTACAGTTTTTGCAGAATCAGAAATAATAGGTTTTATTGGTAAAGGTGAAAAACGTGAAAATATTGCAGCAGGTATACTAGACTCGGTTGCAACAAAAGTAAAAGGCCTTGCAAACAAACAAGAAATTATGCCAAATTGTTTTTTAACTGGTGGGCTATGTGAAAGTAAAGAGTTTTTGTTCTTTCTTTCAAAAAAATTAGGAGTTGAAGTAACTTCTTCTGACTTAGGTCGATATGCAGGTGCTATAGGTGCTGCCATTACCGGTAAATCCCTAAAATAAATTATTATCTATTATTATACAAACTATTCATAAATTTTTATTTTAAGTCAACAAAAAAACCATTTTGAAAATTTTTTTCAAAATGGTTTTTAAATTTTAGCTAAAACTCTGATATATTCCAAAAAACAAAAAGATAACTATTAACACTACAATAATAACAATAATAATATCCATTGTTTTAACAGAAACATCAATTTTATCATAAAGATTTGTTCTAAATGTTGGTTTACTAACTTCAGCATTTTCTTTTTTAGTTACCTCTGACTCAACATCATTATCAACTAATTCATTAACTTCATTTATCTTTTCAAAATTATTATCTTCATTCATAATATTCACACTACTTTTTAGCTAAATATTTTCTAACATCAATAGAAACTGCTAAAATAATCATAAGTCCTTTTATAATATATTGTAAATATGGATTTACACCTAAAAAGCTTAAACTATAGTTAATAGTTTGAAGTATTACAACACCTATTATAACGCCGGGAATAGTACCTACACCACCAGAAAATGATACACCACCGATAACACAACCAGAGATTGCATCAAGGTCATAGTTTAAACCAGTACCAGTGTTTACAGATTGAATACGTCCCGCTTCAAGGAAAGCAGCAATACCATATAAAACCCCTGCCATAATGTATACACCCATAATATTTCTAGTTAAATTTATACCAGATACAGCAGCAGCTTCAGGATTACCACCTATAGCAAACATATTTTTACCTAAAGTTGTTTTATTCCAAACAACCCACATAACAACTGCAGCTATTGCAAAATAAATAATCAAATGAGGAATTTCAAATCCTAAAAGGTTAAAAGAACCATTTACAAAATTTAAAAATGTTTCGTTATAAGAAGATAAAGCTTGTGCACCACCTGCTTGACTATCAATATAAATACAAGTAACACCGAAGGCAATAAGTGAAGTACCTAAACTTACAATAAAAGCATGGAGTTTAAGCTTTGCAACACCAAATCCGTTAATTAAACAGAAAAATAAAGCGACGCCTATACTAGCTAACAAAGGAAGTAACAGAGGTAAATCGTTTGTTATATTAGGATACATTCTTGATGCATATGTTGTTGACTGAACAAGTGATGCTGATACAGCTGCACTACAACCTAAAATACGACCTGCTGAAAGGTCAGTACCAGCTAAAACTATCATACCAGCTGCACCAAGAGCTAATATTCCCCTTGTTGAAGCTTGTGTTAAAATTTTTGTAAAATTTGAAATTGATAAGAAACTAGGATTTATAATAATAACAACTAAAATCATAGCTCCTAAAATAATATATAATGCATAACTAAGTAAAAATTCATTAATTTTTTTACTATCAAAACCCGTTTTTTTAGACGTTTCCATGTAATTCCTCCTGATATTAAACGTATTTAGCAGCAAGTCGCATTAATTCTTCTTGCTGTTCTTTACTAAAACTTTTGTCATTTATAATCTCACCTGCATTTTGACCGTTACTCATAACCATAATTCTATCACATATACCAAGTAACTCTGGCATCTCTGATGATACTACGATAACTGCTTTCCCTTTTTTTGCAAGATCGATTATTAATTGATATATCTCATATTTTGCACCAACATCAATACCTCTTGTTGGTTCGTCTAATAGTAGAACCTCGGGATTTGTTAGCAACCATCTTCCAATAATAACCTTTTGTTGATTACCACCAGAAAGTGATTTAATAAAACTTTTAGAGGAAGGTGTTTTAACTTTCATACTATTAATAACCCATTTAGCATCTTCTTCCATTTTTTTATTTGAAAGTAGACCAAACTTTTTATAAGCTTTAATATTCGACATAACTGCATTAAAAGTAACGCTTTTAAGGGGAATTATACCTGTAGCACGTCTTTCTTCTGTAACTAAAGCGAATCCATTTTTTATTGCTTCTCTAGGACTTTTATTTTCTATCTTATTACCATGTAAATATATTTCACCACTATTTTTTGTAGCGATACCAAATATAGTTTCAAGTAATTCAGTTCTTCTCGAACCTACTAAACCAGAAACGCCTAAAATTTCTCCTTTTTTAAGGTTAAAAGAAATATCTTTACAAGTAGGTCCATATTTACCTGAAAGATTTTTAACTTCAAGTAAAATATCACCGACTTCACTTGTATTTGGAGGAAATCTATCTGTTAAGTCACGACCAACCATAAGTTTAATTATTTCATCAGTCGTCAAATCCTTCGCAGCTTTTGTAGCAACCCATTCTCCGTCACGCATAATTGTAACATCATCGGATATAGCAAGTATTTCTTCCATCTTGTGTGAAATGTAAATCATACCAACACCGCGGTCACGTAAACGGTTTATAATACTGAAAAGTAAGTCTACTTCTTGGCTTGTTAAAGATGATGTAGGTTCATCAAGTACAAGTATTTTTGCATCAAAAGACGCAGCTTTTGCAATTTCAACCATTTGTCTTTCAGACACAGAAAGTTTACCAATAATTGCTCTAGGGTCAACATCTATGTTTAAATCTTCAAAAATTTCCTTTGTCATTTCATACATTTTTTTATGGTCAACTAAACCGTATTTCATAGGAAATCTACCTAACCACAAGTTTTCCATAACACTTCTTCTTAAAACTTGGTTTAGTTCTTGATGAACCATAGCAACACCATTTGTCATAGCTTCCTTTGGATTATTAAATCTAACTTCTTGTCCATCAATTTTAATAACACCAGCATCTTCGTTATAAATACCAAAAAGACACTTCATTAAAGTGCTTTTACCAGCGCCATTCTCACCCATTAAAGAATGTACACTACCCTTTTTAAGCATCAAATTAGCTTTATTAAGAGCTTTAACTCCGGGAAATTCTTTTTCTATATCAATCATTTCCAAAACATAGTCTGACAATTATCTTCACCACTTTCCATATAGTAAAAATAGGGTGTAGATAGTAATACTACCAACACCCTATCAACTTAAAATTTTATATTATTGTACTGGAGAATAAGGTATACGAACAGAAGTACCGTCATCAGCTAACTCGTATGATGTACCATCTAAATATTCATTTCCTAAACCAGCATTAACAGATATCTCGATAATCGCTTTACCCATAGCATCGCCATCTTGTTTTACAGTAGCAGCCATTTTACCACTATCAATAGCAGCAATACCAGCATCTGTAGCATCAACACCGATTACAGGAATCCATTTTTCACTATCAGCACTTTCATTGTAACCGTCAGCATTAAGAGCAGCGATAACACCAAGTGCCATATCGTCATTGTTACAGAATACAGCTTCAATTTCGCCACTATTAGCAGCTAAAATTGCTTGCATTTGTTGTTGTGCTTGGTCAGTTGCCCAGTTTGCAACAACAGCTTCGCCATAAACGTTTTCCATAGTTAAACCATTTGCCTCAGCTTGAGAAACACAGAAACTAGTACGTGCTTCAGCCTCAGGATTACCAGGCTCACCTTTGAATACTAAGTATTGAACAATGCCATCACCGTTTAAGTCATATTCAGGGTGTTCAGCCCAAATATCAGATAAAATATCACCTTGCATTACACCAGCTTCAGAAGCTGTAGTACCAATGAAAATACTATTGCTTGATTCAAGAACAGCTTGATCTGGTTCTCTATTGAAGAATACTGCAGGAATACCAGCAGCAACTGCTTTATCAGCTAAACCTTGAGCTGAGCCAGTATCAACAGCATTGATTGCTAAAACGTCAACACCTTTTTCGATTAAAATATCTAATTGATCATTTTGTTTTGCTTGGTCACCTTGACCATCTTGCATATCTAAAACAACAACATTTGTTTGTTCACCTGCATATTTTTCCATAGCTGCACGAACAGTTGAAATATAAGTATCATCATACTTGTAAACTAAAACACCTACTGTAACTTCGTCAGAAGCAGCAGCGTCTGTTTCACCTTCCGTAGTTGTTTCAGTACCTGTAGCATCATCAGTTGTAGTTTCAGTAGAACTACTTGAACAACTAGTTAAAGCACCTACAGATAAAACACCAGTTAATAATATACTTAAAAATCTTTTCATAAATACCTCCTAAAAAATCTCGTAATAAGTTTCTTTTATTGATATTTTTATTATATACAAATATTATTTAAAAAACTATACATTTTTCTTTTGTATTATACAGAATTTCTTTTATATATTAAATTTTAAATAAATTTTCTGTAGTTTTAATTTATTTCTTACAAAATTCACAAACACTACCACGGCATATGCAATTTTTACATTTAGTAAAATTCGGTTCACATTCACCTTCACCCGTTTCTATAATATTTCTCATATCTTTCAATATCATTTCAAATAACTTTGTTGAATGTATATTGTTTTTAACAATAAACATATAATCATTATAAACTAAAAATCCTCTTTTTACTTTGCCGTAGTTTTCATTTACTAAAGTAAAATATGTAATAAGTTGCATAATCTCATTTTCATGTGGAAAATCCTTTTCCTTTATATTACTTGATTTAAGTTCAATAGGAATATAGTTTCCAAAAATAGTTTTTATTACATAATCTGGTTTTCCACAAACCCCATATTTTTCACTAACTAAAAGATTTTTATCTACATTACTTATACTCTTATCATCACTATATATTATTTTTGAAAAAAGCACAAAAATATTTGCCTTTTTCTTTTTAACTTTCAAATATTTTTTAAACTCCAAAAAAAACACTCCTTATATATATAATTAATAGCATTATTAGCACAATATATATCAACAATCTAATTTTAATAATATCTTTTTTGTCATCATAATAGTTATTATGAAAACTTCTACCTCTTTCAAAATTATTAATGTTTTTTTTATTATCATATCCATTTTCTTCATTATATATTTTCTTCAAACGTCTAATTTCTTTCATTCCATAGACTTGTTCATAATAATATGAAAAATTACAATATACAAATTTATTTATATCTGTAGCACTTATATATTTTTTATCCAAATTTTACACCTCTATTTAATTGAATATACTTTGTTGATTATATCATATTTTTTTTAAAGAAACAATGATATAAGCCTATTATTTGCAGTTTATATTTAAATTTAATTTTTAAATTAAATTTAAACTTAAATACCTTGTATAAAGTTGAAAATTTTGTTATACTATAAATTGACTAATTGTGCATATACAATTTTTACATAGAAATGAAGGTGACATATGAAAAAACGAAAATTTATAAACTTTTTTTTGATATTTACAATTATTTTATTTAATATTCCATCTACTCTTTATGGCGCTGAACCAACACTTGAATTAAATGCTGAAACAGCTATTTTAATGGACGCGAGTACCGGTAGAATACTATATAGTAAAGAAATGAATAAACAAATGTATCCTGCTAGTATGACAAAGATTTTAACAGCTTTAGTTATGCTTGATTATATAGGCCTTGAAGAAGAAATTAAAATAGGCTATGAAATAAATGAAATTTCCCTTGATTCTTCACGTGCAGGTCACGAAGTTGGGGAAGTTATAACCGGTGAAAATTTATTACGAGGTTTAATAATACCTTCTGGTAATGAAACGGCAAACGTAGTAGCTTTAAATGTTGCTTTAAGAGAAACAAATAAAACATATTTAGATTATGATAAAGCAGAAGAAATATTTATGGAAATTATGAATGAAAAGGCACGTTCACTAGGTGCTGTAAATTCAAATTTTGTTACACCTCATGGATATCATGATCCAAACCACTACTCAACTGCATACGATATGGCTTTAATTACTCAAGAAGCTTTAAAATATGACATATTAAAAGAGATAGCAATGGAAGTTGAATATACAGGTCTAAGTGCTGGTGATAACTATCAAGGTACTGGTATAAATGTTGAGCATACATGGATATCTCATAACGAACTAATAAAAGATGGTACATATTATTATCCATATGCTACTGGACTTAAAACAGGTTTCACTTCACAAGCAGGCAACTGTCTGTCAGCAACAGCAACAAAAAATGATGTTGAATTAATCGCAATTTTGTTTAATAATGAAAACGAAGCTTTTAGATGGGCTGATGGCAGAAATCTTTTTGAATACGGTTTTAATAATTTTACTTACTATGATGTTTTAACAAAAGATGAACCTTTTTTAACAGCTGCAGTAAATGGAATGATGCTTGATAAAGAACCAATAGTGGCAGTTGCCCCAATGGAAAATTTTAAAGCATTATTGAGTGAGGATCAATATAACAACTTAATTTACAAAGTAAATTACCTTCCCGAATTTCTTTCGACAGAGGTAACAGAAAAAGGTGAACCTATCCTTTTAGCTCCACTAACAAAAGGTGAAGTACTAGGTACAATAACCTATACCCTAAATGGCGAAGAAATATATACAGGCAATTTGGTTTCAGGAACAGATGTATTAAAAAGAACTTTAAAGAGCGACTTTTCTTACTATTTTAATATAGTAAAAGATTTCGTATTTTCGTGGGTGTTTATCCCCGTTTTGATTTCAACAATAGCTATAATATCCTTTATAGTAAATAATATAAAAAGATATAAAAAACGTAAAAGAAGAAATTTTGGTAGTAAAAAGAAATATAAAAAAGGTGGCTTTAAAACAAAATATTAATTTATTTTGGACTAAACAGCCTAATAATTTAATAAAACTTAAATTTAAGTTATAATATAATCTCAAATAAAAAATCACCTAAGACTTAAGATATTTAGGTGATTTTTTATTTAGCAATGTTGCAAAATTCAAGAAATGGCACATTGCAACAGAAAAAATCAAATTTTCATACTTTTGTAAAGGTATAAAATGGCAAAAAGACGCCATTTCAACAGTTTTTATCAAAACTAAAAGCCGTTGTTTTGTAAAGAACCCGACGAACAAGGGCGACGAAGTCGTTTTCACGTAGTGAAA
>JBKECM010000159.1:0-61501 GCA_047974615.1 Lachnospirales bacterium | reverse complement strand
GCCCATTGTGGCATAGTATTAGTTTCACGTTTTGCGTGTCCACCACAAGTTGGACAAGTAGTGTTAACCCATTCATCTATACCTGCAAGTGGTGACTCACCAGTAGAAGTTGGCTCATACTTTTCAACATCTGGTAAAAGAACAGGTAAGTCTTTTTCTGGAACAGGAACAGTCCCACATTTTTCACAATGAATTAAAGGAATAGGCTCACCCCAATATCTTTGACGAGAAAATACCCAGTCACGTAACTTATAGTTAACTGTCTTTTTACCTATATTATTTTTTTCTATATAGCTAGGTATAGTTTCACGTGCTTCTTTAGAAGTTTGACCATCAAAAGCACCAGAGTTAATCATAACACCTTCACCAGTATAAGCTTCTTTTAAAGGTAATTCAACGCCTTCACCTTTTATAACAGGAGTAATTTTAATTTCAAATTTTGTGGCAAATTCAAAGTCACGGTCATCATGTGCAGGTACACACATAATAGCACCAGTACCATAGTCAGCTAAAACGTAGTCAGATATCCATATGGGAACAAGTTCGTTGTTTATAGGGTTTAGGCCATAACGACCTGTAAATGCACCTGTTTTTTCTTTAGACTGCATACGGTCAACGTTTGACTTTGTACTTGCTTTAAAAATATAATCCTCAACTTCAGGCATTTGCTCCGTTGTCGTTATTTCTTTAGCAAGCTTATGTTCTGGTGATATAACCATAAAAGTAGCACCGAATAATGTATCTGGACGAGTAGTATAAACTGTAAGCTTTTCTCCTGTTCCATCTACATTAAAGTCGATTTCAGCACCATAGCTTTTACCTATCCAGTCACTTTGCATTTTCTTAACCTTTTCAGGCCAATTTAAATCTTCTAAATCATCTAAAAGTCTATCTGCATAAGCAGTAATTTTTAACATCCATTGACGTAAATTTTTCTTTGTTACAGTACTACCACAACGTTCACATTCGCCGTTTGTAGCTTCCTCATTAGCAAGAACACATTTACAAGAGTCACACCAGTTAAGAGGCATTTCTTTTTCATAAGCTAAACCTTGATTAAACATTTGTATAAATATCCATTGTGTCCACTTGTAATAATCAGGGTCTGTAGTGTTTATTTCTCTATCCCAGTCATATATAGTAGCTATTTCTTTAAGTTGTCTTTTAAAATTTTTAACAGAAGCCTCTGTTACGATTTTTGGGTGTACTCCTTCTTTTATTGCATGGTTTTCAGCAGGCAAGCCAAAAGCGTCCCAACCCATAGGGTGAAGTACTTGATAACCTTCAAGTAACTTATATCTAGCTATAACATCAGATAAAACATAACCTCTCCAGTGACCTACGTGTATACCAGAACCCGAAGGATATGGGAACATATCAAGACAGTAGTATGTCGGTTTTTTGTCATCATATGGATTTATATTGTTTTCTTCCCAATATTTCGCCCATTTTTTTTCAATTACATTAAATTCGTATTTCATAATAACCTCCTATTGATTTACATATTTTTTTCTAAATAAGTATTTTCATAAAAATTTTCAACTTTATTTATTAGTTCCTTTTCTTCCTCTATAAGATTTTCAAAAGGATAATTTTTACTATATTTATTAAAACTATTAAGGAACTTTTCTGCATCTATTTTATCCTTATAATAATATAAAGCTAAAAGATATTGTGTCCGTATGATAGCTAACTCACTTTTCATTTGCTTAAAAAAAGCTTTTTGTTTATTATCAATGATATTTTCTATATCTTCTACATCGTTAAGTAGAAGCTTACAGTAAATAAGTTCAGATTTTAATAAAGAAATATATATTCCATTAAGCTTACTATCTATAGATAAAACTTCTTCTATATATTCTTTCATCTCAAGAAATTTTCCTTCACTTTGTAATCTCAATGCGTAAAAATAGCTATCTGAAGCAATAATACAATTTTGCAAACCTTCTGCCTTTGGCTTTTCAAATAATTCCTTCGGCATATCTATCATATTTATGCCCTTACTTTGTAATGATATAATTTTTAAGGCTCTCCAAAATGATATAAAAGCCTCTCGATTTTTTAAAATTTCTACTAAATTTTTACCATCATTACTAATTAGCTTAGTTTTAAAAGGTATAATGTTAAGTAGTCCAGAAAAAAAGTTCCAAAAAACAAAAGCTGATAAAAAATATTTAAGTATACTCGTGTCCTTAAAAATAAAATATAGTATTAGAAAAATAATAGCAAAAATAAAGTTTAATAAAGAACCACCAATGTTGTATAAAATAACAGGAAATTTACCATCTATTATGTCCATTGGCTCCATAATACATTGCCCACCTGTACCAGCTATATTGTATCTTTTAATACTGAATTTTTCATTCCTTTTTATAATCATAATATTTAATATTCTAAAGGATACAAATTTATATTTACTTGTTAAACCAAAAATCAAATGTCCACTTTCGTGTATTATTATTGACAAAATAAAAGTAACAATAACGCCTATATATGCACTTGCAAATATTATTAAAAAATATGCTAAAATCTCCATATATTTAATTACTAACCCTTCATTAAAAAAGCCCCTTGCATACGCAAGAGGCGATTAAATCACTGTACCACTCTTTTTTATAAAGAAAAAATCTTTACCTTAAGGCTTTTATAACGTAAAGCACACGTTAGGACTACTATAAGTTCACCCTAAAGCTCAAAGACGAGTTCATAACAGCATAATTACCTTTTTGCACCAAACAAAGGTTCTCTGAAAAATATGACAGTTACTACTATTTCTTATCAAAGCTATTTATATATATTATACATACTTTTTAAGATATGTCAAGTTTTAAAGCTTAATTACTTCACTATATGAGGTAAAATATATGTACATAGCTTCAACCTCTTTATCAAAAACTTTTTCTATAACTTCTTTGTATCTTGATAATTGTCTTTTATATTTTTCAAAATGAATTTCTTTATCTGTATCAGTTTTATAGTCAAGTATATATATTTTTTCATTTTTGACATACATTAAATCTATCACACCTTTTAACAAAAAACTTTCATCTATGATCTCTTCATAAAGTATATTTACATTATACAATGAAGCAAAAAACTTTTCCTTATAAACTTGACTTGCTTGTAATATTTCTTGATATGTTTCTTTTTCAAAAAAAGATACAAATATGTTTATGTTTTCACATAAACAGTCATACTCAATATTTGTAATAATACCCTTTTCTTTAAAGCCTTTAAACAAACATTCAATATCATCTAAAGTATGTTCCTTCGTAAAAGGAATAAGCCAAAATATTTTGTGTATTAAAGTTCCAAACTCCATACCCTTTATAACATAATTTTTTTCAAGATAGTCAGGCTTTTTAAAAGAAAGTGTTTTTCGCAAACCTTGACTTATATCTTCTTCCTCTTTGTTTAAAAAAAACTTTCGTTCTTCAAGATTTAAAAGTTTTGTCACAGATATCTCAATAGGTATTTCATCTTTAAACCCATTATACTCAAAAAAATAATCTTCTAAAGAATATGAAATATCCTCCATTTTATTTTCTAAAATAAAATCTTTCTGTTTTAAAATTTTATAATTAAAGGTATTATTACTATATTTTTTTATAGCTATAGGCATAATGAGGTCACTATAAGAGTTAATTTTTGAGAAATCTTCATCTAAAAAACTTTCATATAAATCTTCCCATTTTCCCACCGATTTTTCATAGCTTTTGTCACAAAAAGTAATATACAGCTTTTCTTCTGCACGAGTTAAAGCTACATATAAAACTCTAATTTCTTCTGCCAAAAGTTCAAAGGTCATATCTTCTTTTATACCTTTAAAATGTAAGGGCTCATATACATATTTTTTTTCTAAATCTTTATATTTAAAGGCAAATTTTTTATCAACTATATATCTTTTTCGCATATCCATCTTGTTGAATTGCTTATTTATTTGACCTAAAAAAACTACCTTAAATTCCAAGCCTTTAGAGCCATGTATAGTCATAATATTAACTTTGTTACTAACCGTTGAAAGACTTGCACCCTTTACATCACTACCTACGTTTTTTTCTTGTTTTTCGATAAATTTTACAAAATTAAAAACTGAGGAAAAACTTGTATTTTCAAAATCTTTTGCATAATCAACAAGTATGTATAAGTTACCGTTTTTAACAGCACCTTTATCAAAACATTGAAGGTAAAAATTAAGGTTCGTTTTATTTATATAATTAAGTATAAAATCAGATATGCTTAATTTTTTATACAGATTTTTAAAATATATATAATCTTTTAAAAACAAACTTACTTTTCTAAATAACTCATCTTTAATGTTGTATTCTTTATCTATATCGTCATAAAAGCTTACACCTGCTTTTTCAAAAAAATAACTTTCAATATTTTCAAAAAAATATTTATGATTATATTTTTTTAAAGTTAAAAGTTCATCTTCTAAGAAATTGTAAATAGGTAGCTTTAATACAAAAACTAAAGGTATATCTTGAAATTTATTGTCAATAATCTTTAAATAATTAGTAACACTTAAAACTTCATATGAAGCAAAAATATTTTCCTTTTCATTAGCTAAATAAGGTATATTATGGCTTTCTAAAGACTTTGTTATATTTTTTATACTACTTTTTGAACGTAATAAAATAGCGAAATCACTATAGTTATACCCCTTAGTTTCCATAAGTTCAAGTATTTTATTTGATATGATATCACCTTCAAAAGTATCATCTATATTTTGTTTAAAGTTTTTAACAAAAGCTTCTTGAAAAGATATATTATCATTTTCAAGAATATGTAAAATGTTTTCATAACATTCTTTTAAGTTAAAAAAACCAAAGGCTTCATTTTCTTTAATTAAACTTTGTGAAAAACTCTCACAGTTAGGTAAATCATTAAAAATATTTTTCCCTTTTTCGATTATATCAAAGGTTAAATCACTATTTATTTCACCGACTAAAACTTCCACTACGCCTTCTTCATCTGAAAGTTTACCAAGTTCAAGTATGTGGTTTTCATCATAGTTTATACTACTACTTTTTTCTTTCATTACAACATTAAATACTTGATTTGCAAAGTCTAAAATATTTTTTTTAGAACGAAAATTTTTATTTAAGTTAATAACAAGACGCCCATTATCTCCCTTTAGTTTAGAAATAAATATGTTAGGTTTTGCACCACGAAACTTATATATGCTTTGCTTTACATCACCAACCATATACATATTTTTTCCACCTAAAGATATACTTTGAAAAATAAGCTCTTGTATATCATTACAATCTTGATACTCATCAACGATAACTTCTTTATATTTTTTATTATAGTATTCGCAAGCTTTTGTAGGTATAAGCATATTATCTTCTTTTTCTACAAGTAATTCTATTGTAAAATGCTCCATATCAGAATAGTCTATAACTTTATTTAAAGCTTTTCTATCTTTAAAACTTGTATGAAAAGAGATAAAAAAGCTTTTAAACTCTTTCATATAAGTAAACATTTTTTCATAAATTTCTAAAATGTTATTCGGCTGACTTTTTAGAAAAACTATGTCTTCTAAGTAATCATCAATTTTGCTCTTTAACTCTTTACGTTTTTTCATAAAAGCATCGTATTCAGCCTTTAAATACTCATCAGGTATTGCCTTACGACTAATTATGCTTTCAAAAGCACCTAAATATAAAAATTTATTTAAAAACTCTATATAGTTATCTTCATATAAATTTTCATAACTCTCATAAAAATTAGTATATTCATCACCTTTAAAATATGAATATACCTCCTGTATTTTTACGTTATCTACACCTAAAAATATTGACCTATACTTTTCTTCAAGTTTTTCTTTTTCTTTTAAAATATTAAAAAGAGATGTTTTATATATTTTAAATGTACTTGAATTTAAAAAATCATTAAAATCTTTAAATTCGTAATCACTAACAGAATTTTCAATATATTCTAAAGGATATGGATTATTTAAAGCCTTATCATATATATCGAAAAACATATTTTTAAAAGAAATATCCGTAACTTTAGTAACCAAGCAATTTACTAAGGCATAAAAATCATTTTTATTTTTTTCTGCCTCACTATAAAACTTTTCGATAACTTCATTAAACACTTCATCTTTAATAAGTTCGATTTCTTCCGTTCCTGCCACACGAAACTTAGGGTCAATATTTAATAAGTTTATATTTTTTTCTATAACCTTTTGACAAAAGCCATGAATAGTAGATATATTAGCTTTATTTAAAGTAAAAATCTGACGTAAAATCCATTCATTATTAGGACTTTTAGCTAACTCCTTATTTAAAGCAGTATATATTCTATCTTTCATTACTTTACTTGCATCAGAAGTAAAGGTTACAATCAATATTTCATCGATTTTAACCTTTTCATCTTCATTTATTATTTTTTTTATAACTCTATCCACAAGCACAGAAGTTTTACCAGCACCAGCACCAGCAGACACGATAACTTCTCTATTTTTTATGTCTATAGCTTGTTGTTGTTCTAGCGTAAGTTTTTTTTCCATAAAAATACTCCTACTCCATAGTATTTAACCATTTTAAGTAGCTTAATATAAACTTATCTAAATCCCCGTCTATAACACTATTTATGTTTCCCGTTTCTTCTAAAGTTATATGGTCTTTTACTAAGTTATAAGGGTGAAAAACATAAGAACGTGTTTGAGAACCGAAAGCATTTTGCATAACTTCCCCACGTATATCTTTCAATTTTTCTTTTCTTTCAAGTTCTTGATTTTCAAAAAGTTTAGCTTTTAACATCTTCATAGCCATATCTTTGTTTTTATGTTGAGAACGTTCATTTTGACATTGCACAACAATGTTTGTCGGCAAATGGGTAATACGTATAGCACTATCTGTAGTATTAATATGTTGCCCACCAGCACCAGATGCTCTATAAGTATCTATTCTTAAGTCTTCATTATTGATTTCTATAACACCATCATCTTCAATAACAGGCATAACATCAACGGAAGCAAAAGAGGTATGACGGCGACCTGAGCTATCAAAAGGCGAAATTCTAACAAGTCTATGAACGCCCTTTTCACCTTTAAGGTTGCCATAGGAAAAATCTCCTGACACCTCTAAAGTTACTGATTTTATACCAGCCTCATCACCGTCAAGTTTGTCTAGTATACTAACTTTGAAACCATTTTTTTGAGCATAGCGACTATACATTCTAAAAAGAATAGATACCCAGTCACAGCTTTCTGTTCCACCAGCACCTGCATGTATAGTTATAATAGCATTAGCATCATCATACTCACCTATATATAAACTTGACAAGTTAACTTTATTATATTGTGTTAAAAAAGTTTCATAGAGTTCTTTACACTCTATTATTAAATCTTCTTCTTTTTCTTCTAAAGCCATTTCTATCATAACTACAGTTTCTTCATAGTAGCCTTCAACTTCTGTAAATAAGGAAATTTTATCCCTTAAGTTTTTAACTTCTTGCATAATTTTTTGACTATTTTCTATATCATTCCAAAAATCATCAAAAGCCATATGTCTTTCTTTTTCTTTAAGTTCTTCTTCATAACTTTCTATTTTACAAAGTTCTTTAAGTTCAATAAGTAAACTTTCGTATTTTTTAACTTCTAGTAGTAATTCTTCAAGTACTATCATACTTACCTCTTTAAATATTATAAAGTCTTTTTATAAAATAATATTATAAAACCTCTTATCTACAAATACAAGTTAAGAGTAGGATTTACCCTACTCTTAACAAAGTTTAAACTGTAGGACTTAAAACTTAAGCTCTTACATCACAACAGTTTTTATATTTTTTACCGCTACCACAAGGGCAAGGATCATTTCTACCGATTTTTTTAGCCTTTGCAACTTGGTTAGGTGTAGCTTGTTTATTAGTATAAGTAACCTTAGCAACTTGTTCACGCTCGATAGTTTTACTTCTATCTTTTAAGTTAAGTAGAGCCTTCATAGTGTCCCACTTAATGTTATAAATAAGTTCTTCAAACATATCATAACTTGCAAACTTATATTCTGTTAAAGGATCTTTTTGTCCATATGCACGTAAACTTACAGTTTGACGTAAAATTTGCATTTCATCAAGATGCTCCATCCATTTACTATCGATAACACGTAATAATAAAGAACGTTCGATTTCACGCATAATTTCAGGAGTAGTTTCATTTGCTCTTGCTTCATATATCTCTACACCAGCAGTATTTATAAGTTCTTTTAAGGTTTCTTTATTAAGTTTTAAGTACTCGTCACCTTCAAGATTTAAAATGTCTTTATTAAACATAGGTCTAAAGTGGTTATTTAAACCTTCAAGATCCCATTCTTCAGGATAGTTAGACTCTCCAGTATACTTAATAGTATCTTCCTCAATGATAGTTCTATACATTTCAAGTAAGTGCTCTTTTAAGTCTTCACCATTAAGTACTCTGTTACGCTCACCATATATAACTTCACGTTGTTCATTCATTATTCTGTCATAGTCTAATAAATGTTTACGTACATTAAAGTTATTACCTTCTACACGTTTTTGAGCATTTTCAATAGCCTTAGTTAAAGCACCGTTTACGATAGCTTCATTTTCGTCAAGCCCAGTAGCTTGCAGTGTAGTTTTAATTCTTTCAGGAATAAATAAACGTAAAAGGTTGTCATCAAGAGATAAGTAGAAAGTACTTTCACCTACGTCGCCTTGACGTCCAGAACGTCCACGTAATTGGTTATCTATACGACGTGATTCATGTCTTTCAGTACCAATGATTTTTAAACCACCAAGTTCTTTAACGCCTTCACCAAGTTTAATGTCTGTACCACGACCAGCCATATTTGTAGCTATAGTAACAGCACCTTTTTTACCGGCATCGGCAACGATTTCAGCCTCTTGCTCATGGTACTTAGCATTTAATACGTTATGTTTGATACCCACTTTTTTAATAGCAGTAGATAAAGCCTCACTCATTTCAATAGTAGTAGTACCAATTAAAACTGGTTGTCCTATATCACTAGATGCTTTAACTTCATCTATAATAGCTCTAAACTTAGCCTCATTAGTTTGGTAAACTTTATCTGAGTTATCAATACGAGAAATAGGTAAATTAGTAGGTATTTCTATAACGTCCATTCCATAGATTTCACGGAACTCTGATTCTTCAGTTTTAGCAGTACCAGTCATACCAGCTTTTTTCTTATATTTATTAAAATAGTTTTGGAAAGTAACAGTAGCCAAAGTTTTACTTTCTCTTTTTACTTCTACATCTTCCTTAGACTCAATAGCTTGATGTAAACCGTTTGAATATCTACGACCAGGCATTAAACGACCTGTAAACTCGTCAACGATAACGATTTCTCCATCTTGTACAACATAGTCTTGATCAAGGTGCATACCATAGTTTGCTCTTAATGCATTTTGAATATAATGTTGTAAGTCTATATTATCAGGATCAGATAAGTTTTCCACTTTAAAATATCTTTCTGCCTTTTCGATACCTTCTTGAGTTAAAGTAACGCTTTTACCCTTTTCATCGTTAACATAGTCGCCTTCTTCTTGAAGTTCTTCTCTCATCATAGGGTTTAAAGCTTCACGTTCGTTTACGATTTTACCAGCGATTAAAGTTCTAACAAAAGCGTTAGCAGATTTATAAAGGGAACTTACTTCGCGACCACCACCAGAAATAATAAGAGGTGTACGTGCCTCATCTATAAGAACGGAGTCAACCTCGTCAATGATTGCATAAACAAGGTTACGTTGAACCGTATTTTTCTTATAAACAACCATATTATCTCTTAAATAGTCAAAACCAAGCTCATTATTTGTAGCATATGTTATATCACAGTTATATGCTTCTTGTCTTTGTATTTCGTCCATACTATTAACAACAACACCAACAGTCAAGCCTAAAAACTGGTGAATTTTACCCATCCATTCAGCATCACGCTTTGCTAAGTAATCGTTTACTGTAACGATATGAACACCTTCACAAGTTAAAGCATTAAGGTATGCAGGTAACGTTGAAACTAAAGTTTTACCTTCACCTGTTTTCATCTCAGAAATACGCCCTTGATGTAGTATGATACCACCTAAAAGCTGTACTGTATAATGACGCATACCATATACACGTTTTGCACCTTCACGCACATTTGCAAAAGCTTCAGGTAAAAGCTGATCTAATGTTTCGCCATTTTTATATCTTTCTTTAAACTCAAGAGTTTTCGCTCTTAACTCATCATCGGACAGTTTTTCAAAAACAGGCTCAAGGTCATCAACCTTTTGAACTAAAGGCATAATCTTTTTAATTTCCTTTTCTGAATAACTACCAAATATTTTTTCTATAAAACCCATACTTCACGTCCTTATTTATTATTAAAAATCTATTATTTTAATATACTCAACTTACATTGTAACATTTTTCATCTATAAAAACAATACAATAATAAAAGTTTCTTTCTTAATATGTATAAAATTTTATCTAAGTTTAAATTACATCACTAAAAAACTATTAATATCTTTTCAAAATGAAAGCTACTATTTTTTCACTAAACTAAAAAAGTGTCGATTTTGTCGACACTATAAAATAATATTAAAAAACACCTTACACTTAAGTTATTTACTCATAATTTCTAAAATCATTTCATCAGTTTCAAGCATAGCTTCACTAGCTATTTGAGAAATGTTGTTTATAGTATCCTCTACACAGTCATATATTATACCGATACCACCACCTATTACTTTGCCTTTCATAGCAAGTTGGTGAGATAGAAAAGTTGCATCTATGCTCGAAGCTATTTTTATAGCACAAGAACTTTTAGCACCGTCACATATAACCCCAGATAGGTTACCTATACCATTTTTAACAGTACGACTTATGGCTTCATAATCTCCACCTTCAATGTAAGTTATACCTGCACCAACGCCGATACTAGCACTAACAACACCACAAAAAGCAGACAAACGACCAATTTTACTTTTTATATGTATCGCAAGTAAATTTGCAAGAGCTAAAGCTCTATACATTTTATCTTCCTCAACCTTTTTTTCTAAAGAGTATACATAAATTCCATTACCAATAGTAAGCCCTTGATTTCCACTCCCAGAGTTAATAACGACAGGTAAATCGCAACCACCCATACGAGCATCACTACCACTAGCTGTATATGCCTTTATTTTTTCTTTTACACAAGCACCACATTCGCAGTTTTCTAAAATTATTTGTCCTGCATTTAGCCCATAGTCATTTTTTAAACCTTCATTAGCTATGGCATAATTACATTTAACTTGATTGTTCAAAGTATCCTTTACGTCTTCTATATTTAGAGTATTTGCAAAGTCAATTATATTTTTTAAAGACAGTTTTGTTCTATCAGTAAGTGATGAATTAAAATCATCTAAGCTACATGGATTATAAAATATTTCTTCACCGTTTTTTTGCAACTTTGTAATATTAGTATGTGTATGCATAACTTCAACTACTGCAGTTTCTTTTTGGTTCGTCATAACAATTTCTATGTATAACTTTACGTTATTTTTGACTCTATTAACAGTACAAATCTTTTTATTATACAATTCTTTTGCGTACTCTATTTCTTTATTTGAAATATCATGTAAAACTTCAAGCCCCTTATTTGATTTATTTACAATAGCACCTAATAAAGCAGAGTATTCTATACCGTACAAATCTTTTGTACCAGGTATAATTACACCTTTTACGTTTTTTATCATGTTTCCACTTACGTTAACTTCAATTTTTTCTGGAAAAGTACCAAGCAGATTGTGACACTTTGCAGAAGCAAGTGCTATAGCTATAGGTTCTGTACACCCAGATGCCATAACAAGTTCTTCCTTTAGTATGTTGCAAAATGTTTCGTAAAGTTTTTTATCCATTTTATCCTCCTATAAAAAAATACCTAATTATAGTGTATAATAATTTTACTAAAAAATCAATGTATATTGCACTTTTTTATATATCTATTAATTTTTTACATATATTGTAAATTAGGTAATAATTTTAGGTAACGATTTTAAGACATCTTTTTCTAAAACATTTAATTTTATACTACTTGAAACTTTTCCGTCATATACTTTAACCTTCGTTTCTTTAACCCCTTTAGAAGGACGAATAACAGCAATAGCCTCACCATAATAGGTTTCTACAGTATTTGCCACATAACCTAGCTTATTAAAAGAACACCCATTCCCTACAGCTACAAGGTCGCACCCCTCAACATCAATATGAACTTCACCCCTCATTAAAGGCTTAATTGTCCCTTTTCTATCTTGATATGATATTCTAAGATAAGTTAACGTATTTTCATATACCTTCATAGACGGAGTATCTTGTGAAACATTTAAAAGTGTTTCTTGACCTGCCGTAAAAAGGACACTATTAGAAATTTCTTTACCTTTTTTATCAAAAGCAATAGCTCTTATATTACCATTTTCATATTTTACATTAAATATGGCTTTACAGTCATTTTTCATAACTTTTTGACCTACTACTTTATTATTAATATAAAGCTTTACCCTATGACAACGAGCATATACCTCAACAATAGCAGGACTATTGTTAAACCCTCTAAAAGACCACGAGTTTAAAGCATTTGTCATCTTCCAAGCCGATGGAGAGTGCTTTTCCTTAGTACAGTTTACAGGTCGAACTGCTATAACAGGCTTATTTTCAAGTTCAAAAGCCACCTTCGTATAAAGTGCCTCTCCTATAGGTTTACCAGTAATATCTATTCTACCACTACCTGCTGTAAGCCACCCTACCCCTCTGTCGAAGTTTTCAGCATATTCATTATATTCCCAAGCACCTATACCAACTTCCCCAAGATAGTCCATACCAGCCCAAACAAAATCTCCAACGATACCCTTGTTTTTTTTAGCTAACTCCCAAAATTTAAAAGAATCAGAACAGAAAGTTTCAGTACCGAGAATTAACCTTTTTGAATATTTATTCAAGTCCTTTTTATATCTTAATATACCATAATTATACCCAGCTATATCCATATTTGCAAAAGCATCTTTTGTACGCAAGTCACATTGTTTTAATGTAGCACCACGTTTCATAAAGTCACTACCAAAAACACCTGCCATATTATTAAAGAACTCACTACCTACTGTATTTTTCTTTTTGTTATCTATTTCTTTTTTTGCCTTTTCATCACTATATACACCAAAGCCTATAGAACTTAAAAAATTAAAGAAAATATTTATACCACAAGTAACAGGACGTGTGCCATCTAATCTATGTAAATGCTCTGTCATTTTTTTTGTAAGTTCAATACCTTTTTTTTGTGCAGTTTCAGAAACTTCATTACCTATAGAATACATAACAACACAAGGGTGATTATAGTCTTTTTTAACCATATCAGCTAAATCCTCTTGCCACCAGTCCTCAAAGTAGTCTACATAGTCATTTTGTGTTTTATGAATATACCACACATCAACAAACTCATCTAAAACGTATATTCCTAATTCATCACAAGCTTCAAGTAAGTATTTTGAACAAGGATTATGTGCAGAACGAATTGCATTATATCCATTTTCCTTTAAAATTTTCACACGACGTTTTTCCACTTCAGGATATGTACAAGCACCAAGTACTCCATTATCGTGATGTATACAAGCACCACGTAATATTTCACGCTGACCGTTTATGGTAAAGCCATTATCCGTATCCCAACCAATAGTACGTATACCGAAGTTTTCTTTTACAACATCATTGCCAAAAGTAACAATACATTCATATAAAAATGGACTTTTGTCACTCCAAAGTTTGGGATTTTCTATTATAAATTCTTTCTTAAAGCGTCCTGTTGTTTCAACATCAACTTTAATTTTTGACTTAGGTATACTTAAGTTTAAAATACCACTTTTGTTTGTATTAACTTCAATTTCAATTATACAAGGATTAATACTTTTTGTAGTGATTTTTACACCATTATTTTCTATATATGTTTCTTCTCCTACATATAACCATACAGGACGATATATACCAGTTCCGGAATACCAACGACTATTTGGTTGATTAGAGTTTCTAGCTAAAACTCTAACTACATTTACATTATTATATTTTATATGTTTTTCTATATGTTCAGCAAAAAAGTTTGAGTAACCGTAAGGTCTAAAAGCAACTTTAATATCATTTACATAAACTTCTGCTAAATGATAAACCCCTTCAAATTCAAGGTTTAATACCTTGTTTTTAAACTCATCACCTAAAGTAAATTCTTTTTCGTATACATAGTCTAAACCTTCAAACCAACCGATATTTAAGCCGCCCATACTCTCTTTAGTTCTTTTTTCATATATCATAGCATCATAAGGCAAAGTTACAACTTTAAAGTCTTTCTCATTAGTTAAAGGTGAAACTTTCCAATTATCGTTAAAATCGTATTTTTTCATATTACCTCCGGAAAAAAGATATAAATTAAGACTATAAAGAAATTAAAAAATTTCTTTATAGTCTTAATAGTTAATAAGAAATAAAACTTATTTTGCTATATAATAAGGTATATCACCTATTTAAATAGTACTTATTATCTACCTAAAGATATGCCTAAGCTTTCAGCAACATCAATAAGTTCTTCGCCCTCTTCAATATATTTGTTTCTATCTATAACAACTTCTAAAGACTCGCAATTCATTTTTCCAGCCTTTAAGCAAACCATATTTCCGAACTTTTCTTCAGCTATAAGTTTTGCCGCATGAACACCATATCTACAAGATAAAACTCTGTCAAAAGCAGAAGTTTCACCACCACGTTGAATGTGACCAAGTTGAACAGAACGTACTTCATTATCTACAAGTTTTTCTAAATCCATAGCAAGTTTAGCACCGATACCACCTAAACGAACTGGGTCTGGACTATCATCAACGATTCTACCAACAACAACTTCCCCATCTTTTTCTTTAGCACCTTCACCTACAACAATAATAGAGAAAGGCTTGCCTTGTGCACTTCTACTTTTAATTTTTTCCACAACTTTATTTAAAGAATATGGAATTTCAGGAACTAAAATAACGTCAGCAGAACCTGCAATACCTGATTGTAAAGCTATCCAACCAGCAGCACGTCCCATTACCTCAGTAACGATAACACGATGATGTGATTCAGCAGTAGTATGAAGTCTACCTAAATTTTCAGTAACGATGTTTACAGCAGTATCAAAACCAAAAGTAGTTTCAGTAGCACCAAGATCGTTATCAATAGTTTTAGGAACACCGATAACATTAAATCCTTTACGTGCAAAGTCACGTGCAGAAGTTAAAGTACCGTCACCACCTAAAACAACTAAAGTATCAACGCCTTCTTTTTTCATATTTTCAATAGCAATGTCTGAAACGTCTTTTTTAACATTTTGTCCATTTTCTTCTACTGCATAATCAAAAAGGTTGTCCTTATTAGAAGAATATAAAATAGTACCACCCTTATGCAATATACCAGATGTACTTTCTAAGTCTAATTTTATAAAATCATTATTAAATAAACCTCTGTAACCGAACTTGTAACCTATAAATTCAAAATCATAGTTTGTAATACCTGCTCTTACAAGGGAATATATTACTGCGTTTAAACCGGGAGCATCTCCCCCACCTGTAAGTATGCCAATCTTTCTTTTTGCCATATAAATCTCCTTTCAAAAAATCTTATTCCATTTTATCACAAAACTTAACCATAAGCAACTATTATTTTAATCAACCTTTTAATGATATTAAAATCAAAATATTTAAAAATAATTATATTACCTTTTGATAATCTAAACATATAACTTAATTTAATTTTTTTGTTTTTACTATTGACATTCAGAGGAGTATATGATATCCTATAAAAGATGTTTTAAATAACCAAAGACAGCAAGTACAAAGGTAAATCTTGCCGAGGTGATAAATAACGATATGTTAACTATCCTCTATGTCTTTGCGTAGAGGTTTTTTTATTATTATAAATAAAAATTTCTACGAGAGCAATTTTTTAGAATGTTTTACTTATTATAAGTTTAACAAATATATAAGGAGGTGCAATTTTGGCTAAAATCGAAGCAAAACAAGTTGTTGTTAATGAAATCAAAGAAAAAATTTCTAAAGCTTCTTCTGTTGTATTAGTAGACTACCGTGGTATTACTGTAGAACAAGATACAATTCTTAGAAAGAAACTTAGAGAAGCTGGTGTTGAATATAAAATTTATAAAAACACTTTAGTTGATTTAGCTGTGAAAGGTACTGAGTTTGAAGGATTACAAGAATTCTTAGCTGGTCCTACAGCTTTTGCTTTTTCATATGATGATCCTACTTTACCTGGTAGATTATTAAATGATGACGTTAAGAAAATCGAAGCTTTATCTTTTAAAGCTGGTATCTTAGACGGCGTTGTATATGATGAAAAAGGTATGACTGCTGTTGCGGCTATTCCAAGTCGTGATGTATTGTTATCAAGATTACTTGGTTCATTCCAAGGCCCTGTGGCATCATTTGCAAGAGTTATTAAAGCTGTTGCTGAAAAAGAAGCGTAAATTTACGTAAAATTATTTAATCGGAGGAAAAATAAATGGCAAAATTATCAATTCAAGAAATTATCGAAGCTGTAAAAGAGCTTACTGTATTAGAATTAAATGAGTTAGTTACTGCATGTGAAGAAGAGTTTGGTGTATCTGCATCTGCTGGTGTTGTTGTAGCAGCTGGTGGTGCTGGTGGCGAGGCTGCTGCTGAGCAAACTGAGTTCGACGTAGAATTAACTTCAGCTGGCGCTGAAAAAATCAAAGTTGTTAAAGTTGTTAAAGATGCAGCTGGTTTAGGCTTAAAAGAGGCTAAAGAATTAGTTGACGGTGCTCCTGGTATCGTTAAATCTGGCGTTTCTAAAGAAGAAGCTGATGCTTTAAAAGCTAAATTAGAAGAAGTTGGCGCTGTAGTTACTCTTAAGTAATTTACTTAAAGATTTTTCATAAAACTGTAAGATGTCTTTTGATGTCTTACAGTTTTTTATTATGTAAAATTATTTAAGAAGAACTGACAAGACCTCATTGCAAAATGGTGACGCTTAAAAATACAACATTTTAGACCTCCTTGGTCAAAACCTGTTTTTTAGCCATTCCTAGAAAATGTAGAATTTTGTTTTGCCAAATGAAAAGTTATATAAATTAAAAAAGTATGGAACATATAGAACCATACTTAAGTTATTATTCTGTTTTTTCTTCTGCTTGAATTTTTCTTAAAGCTGATTTTAATTCTTCTAAGGCATATTCAACCTTTGATTTAATTTTAGGTGGCGTTTGTTTATCCATAAGCAAAGCACTAAGTTTTCTTTTTGCGTCAGCATATTCACCAAGATTTAAAGCCAGTTGTCCAAGAAGATAGTTTGTAACGTGATAATCCATACCCATAAAAGGCAAGTCTTCTTCGTTGTAGGCTGTAGTAAAGCCTTTATAGGCAAGGCTTAAATAATACTTTTCCTCTGCTTTATCACCTAAGGCACGATATAGCCAAGCAATTTTTAATGATGTGAAGGCTTTTTCAGAGTCTTTTGCATTTTTAAAAACACAACAATATAATGCGAGTTTAAATTTTAAAATTGCTTCTTCTATTGATAAATTCATAGGTAAAGAAGCTAAGTTCATAATAACTTGAGATACGTTAGCTCCAACAGACATAGCTTGTGTTTCTGTTAGCTTATCGAAAGTTGACATTAAAGAGCTGTAGCCACAAACTGTACAAGTAACGACTTCATAACAAACAGATTCAAGTCCTTCATAGTTTGGTTTTAAATCAAAATCCGATTCTAAAATACGTGCTTTTCTTGAACGCATAGTAGGTGTTAAGAAGGTAGACTTACACACAGGACAAGATACCTCACGTTCAAAGATATACTCCTCAAAACGTAAGTCTTTAGATAAAGATGGCATGGTACCACGGTCATCATCTTTAAATAAAGTCGATTCAGTTGCTTTAAAAATACCGAACCGCTCAATACCAGAAAAAACTTTGTTCATTATAAACACCCCTTTAGTTATAGTCATTTATATTTAATATTTTTTTGTAATTTATGTGTGGGTTGATAAAATATATTGTAATACCTTGTATGAAAATAAAAATTATATTTTTTCCAACTCGTAGTGGTAGAGTAGCCCAAAAGGCAGTTCCAAAAAATGTAAGCCAATATGTATTTAATATGCTGTTAACAAATAAGTTAACTAAAAGACAAGTACATATAATCTTGAGTAGATATATTTTTTTAGGTACATCTTTTTTCTTATATAGAAAAAATCCGTATATAAATCCTGTAAGACCACTTGAAATGGTAAAACCAATAAAAGGTGGGCCAGCAGGTGGAAAAATAATTAATCCTAAAACATCAGATACAACCATACCTATAGCAGTATATATAGGGCCAAAAAGCATAGCCATAATAGATAAAGGTATGAAAGAAAGGCTTATTTTTATGTCCGCAAGTCTTATTGCTAAGCCTTCTGCAAGTACGATATGTAATGCGATAAGTAAAGCCATTAAAACTAAGTTTCTTGTCTTCATAACGTTTGAGTACCTCCTTTAAATAAGAAAAATACACTAATAAGTATATCATAAGGAAAACTGTATGTCAAACTACTTTAGTAAAAAAATGGGAAATTTATACTATAAGTTGTTTATAAAAAAGTAATGTAGCAATGGTTTTGCTGTCCAAAATATTACCATTTTGTATCATTGTCATACATTCATCAAGGGTATAAGTTTCTATCTCTAAAAATTCATCGTCATCAAGATTTTGAACTGTTTTTTTTAAGTCTTTTGCTAAATATATATGTATAACTTCTGAACTATAGCCAACTGCTATATAAGTTTTAAACATATAAGAAAAGTCAGAAGATATATAACCTATTTCTTCTTCAAGTTCACGTATAGCACATACTTTAGGGTCTTCATCTTTTTCAAGTTTTCCTGCTGGTATTTCAAGTACATAGTCTAAGACAGAGTGTCTATATTGACGTACTAAAATAATGTTACCCTTTTCATCAATAGGTAGTACAGCAGCTGCACCATTGTGTATTAAGCTATCGCGGGAGGCAATATTTCCATTTGGTAGTTCAATTTCATCTTGATAAATATCAAAAATTTTACCACTATACATTTTTTTTGAGCTTTTAATTTCGTACATTTTGTATGCTCCTTTAAATTTTAAGTTTGCTTATTTTGGGCAGTAACTAGTTGTTTTACAATTAATAAAGTAAGTGGGCCAATAAGAAGTCCAAAAAAACCTAATATTTGTAAACCGGCAAACATAGCCATAAGCATTAAAATAGGGTGGACTTCAAGTTTTTCGCCTAAAAGACGTGGCTCTAAAAATTGTCTTGTAAATAAAATCACAATGTATGTTACAAAAAGCATAATACCTGTAAAATATGACTTTGAGAAGATATAATATATTGCCATAGGCCATAGAAAAAATCCAGATCCAAAGAATGGTAAAATATCAACTAAAGATATAGCTAGGGCAAAAATCAAAGAATAGCCAACATCAAGAAGAGTTAAAGAAACTAAAGAAATAGAAAAGGTTACTGACATTAATTTAAATTGCGTAGCAAAATAACCGGCTATAACTTTTAGGCTACTTTTTTTAATTTCTATTAAAATATCTTTTACAAAGGTTGGAATAATCTTTAATAAAGTTTCTCTAACTAACTCTTTATCTTTCATAAAGAAGAAACTTGAAATAGTTCCTATTAGAGTTATACTAAAAAATTTTTTACCAAAGTCAATTAGTTTCGTTGGACTATTTTTTAAATAGTCAGAGAAAAATGAAATTAAATTTTCTACAATATTATTAAAAAAGTCAACTATGGGCTGTGACAAAAAGTCAGGAAATATATTTACAGTTTCCATAAGCCATTGTTCCATACTTTTGTATGTTGTTATTAAGTTTATGCTTATAGTATCAAAATTATTGATTAAATCTTTTATTTGTGAACTTATACCCTGAACTATTATAGTTAAAATAGCACCAATAATAAATATAAAAAAAATTAAGCTAAGGCCGGCAGAAAGACCTCGGCTTAACTTAATTTTAGTTTCAAAAAAAACAACTATTGGATTTAGGCATAAAGATATAATGTAACCAACTATAAAAGGTATAAAAAGAACAAGTAAATATCTTACTCCTAAAATGAAACATATTAATACGAATAAAAGCATAAATAAATATCTTATATAAGCCATAGATTAAAACCTCACATAACCCTGTAGTTGTTTAAAATTAAGAATTTTAAAAAAGTTAAAGAGAAACATAGCAGAATACACTATTTTCTTTGTATTATTGTTGAACAAGAAATTCAACTTCTACCTTTATAAAAAGCGATTATTTAATTCATAAAGGTAGAATAATACTTATTACATATCTAAATAATCGCGTAGTTTTTTGCTTCTGTTTGGGTGACGCAATTTACGTAAAGCTTTTGCTTCGATTTGACGTATTCTTTCTCTTGTTACGTTAAACTCTTTACCTACTTCTTCTAAAGTTCTAGCACGACCATCTTCTAATCCGAAACGAAGTATTAAAACTTTACGTTCTCTTTCTTGCAAGTCGTTTAAAAGGACTTCTCTAATATGTTCGTTTAGCAATATAGTTGCAGCTGCTTCAGAAGGTTCTGGATTTAAGTTATCTGAGATAAAATCTCCAAGATGTGAGTCTTCTTCTTCACCTATAGGCTTTTCTAAAGATGTAGGCTCTTGAGATATTTTCATAATCTCTCGTACCTTTTCCACAGGTAAATCCATTTCTACAGATAATTCTTCAACTGTAGCATCACGACCAAGTTCTTGTAGCTTTTGTCTTTGACAACGTAAAAGTTTGTTTATAGTTTCAACCATATGAACAGGTATACGTATTGTTCTTGCTTGGTCAGCTATTGAACGTGTTATTGCCTGTCTTATCCACCATGTAGCGTATGTAGAAAACTTAAAGTTACGATCAGGATCAAATTTTTCAACAGCTTTAATAAGACCTAAGTTACCTTCTTGTACTAAGTCTAAAAAGTGCATACCACGGTTTGTATATTTTTTTGCGATAGAGATAACAAGACGTAAGTTAGCTTCGATAAGCTTTTTACGTGCTTCATCATCGCCTTCTTTCATACGTTTCGATAATTCTTTTTCTTCATCTGCTGTTAATAAATCGATTTTACCAATTTCTTTTAAGTACATTCTTACGTGGTCATCAATATTAAAGTTTTTTTCTACGGACTCAATGTCATAATCAATTTCTGGTTCGACTTCCATTTTCATTTCATCTTCAGGCATATCAAGGTCATCAAGGTCATTTAAATCGTTTGTAGGGTCAGAAGTAGAAATAAGATCTAGCATATCAATATTATCTTTTATAGTGACACCTTCGTTTTCTAAGTATTCTGAAATATTAGAAAAAATGCTCATTGTCATATCACTATCGCTGAAAAAGTTTTTAATTTCTGCAGCTGTTATTGAGTTATCATTTTGAACAGCTTTGTCCTTAATATCTTGTAACTTCTTCATAAATTCGTCTTGTTTCTTTTTATTCATAAAATGTCCTTCTTTCTATAAACATAAATCCTTAGTATTTTTTCGCAACTCATTTAGTTTTACAACTTCGTTTATGTCTGTACAATTACTGCTTTTCACATCTATATAATGCATAATTACTGTTTTAACAGATTCACTAATTATTTTACTAGTTATGCTTTCTTCATAGTCGTAAAAAGTCATAAAAATTTTACCAATTTTATTTTTTGCTTCTACTGTTTCAAAATAGTCTACTAAACTATCTATAGTAAAATCTATGCTATTACTATTTTTTTCATAAATGATTTTAAAAAGTTTTTTAAAATCTTCGTCTAATATATATTCAAGGTCAAGCTTGTTAGCTATCTTTAAAGCCAAGTGTTTATCATAAACCAAAAAGTTTGCGATATCTACTATGGATAATAGAACGTTCTTTGGCAAATCTAAGGACACAGAGTTTCTTATATAAAGCTTTTTCTTTAAGGAGTCACTATAGTTATCATCTATTTTTAATTCCTTTTGGATTAACTCTTTTTCTATACCTGTTACACTGGAAATTTTATCTATATATACTTTTCGTTCTATATCGTTATTTAGTGTGTTTAAAAGCTTTATAGCTTCTTCAATAAATTCAAGTTTTTCAGCAGTTTCTTGTAGATTGAATTTTTTGTTTAACTCTTCGATTTTAAACTCAATGTTGTCTATTGAAGTTTTTACACATTCTATAAATTTTTCACGTCCATATTTTTTTATAAATTCGTCAGGGTCTTTTGCTCCATATAGTTTTACAATACGAACCTTTAAGCCTTTGTCAATTATAAAAGGGATTGCTCTATCTACTGCTTTTAAACCTGCCTCATCATTATCGAAAAGCAAATAAACTTTGTCGCAATATTTTTTTAAGGTTGCAACGTGGTTTTCGTTAAAAGCTGTTCCAAGGGCAGCTACTACATTTTTTATCCCCCATTGATATAACATAAGTGCGTCCATATAGCCTTCAACTAAAATTAAACTTCTACCTTTTTCATTTTTTGCATAGTTTAAGTTATACAAAATTTTGCTCTTGTTAAAAATAAGTGTTTCTGGTGAGTTTAAGTATTTTGGCATACCTTCTCCAAGTATTCTGCCCCCAAAAGCAACAACTTTTCCATAAACGTCAAAAATAGGAAACATAATGCGATTTATAAATTTATCATAAGTTTTACCATTTTTTTGAGTTACAAGTCCACTTATACCTATAATTTCATCATTATATCCTTCTTTTTTTAAAAAATCATATAAATCTGTAAAACTATTTGTAGCATAGCCAAGTCCAAACTTTGTTTGCATAGAAACATCTATGTTACGGGCAGTTACATATTCTAAGGCGTCTATACCTTCATCACTATGCAAGTTTTTATAAAAAAATCTTGCAGCCTTTGTATTAATTTCTATAAGAAGTTCTTTTTCTCTTTTTTTCTTTTCATAGTCTTCACTTGAAGCTTCGATAGTAATATTATTAAGTTCTGCTAAATGTTTTACTGCATCAAGAAAGTCATAGTTTTCGATTTGCATCAAAAAAGAAATGGAATTTCCAGAAGCACCACAACCAAAACAATGATATAACTGTTTATCAGAAGAAACATGGAAAGAAGGGGTAGACTCTTTATGAAAAGGGCATAGCCCCGTATAACGATTACCACTTCCTTTTAAGTCCACGTATGAAGATATAAGTGAAACTATGTCGGTAGACTCTCGAATATTATCTATAACTTCTTGTTTTATACGCATTTTATCACTTTCCATAAAAAAATAGGGTTTCGACACACATTTTATATTTATATATTAGACAAAAAAAACAAAAACCCTTTTAAATTTATAATTTAATTTAAATTATTTTATAAATTTACAGTTCAAATTCTTTTAATTTGTTTATCATTCGGTCATCACAGTATAAAAGGAAACGTGTTCCTTCTTCTGTATATTCTTCTTCTACTATTTCACAAAACTTATGAATATCCGTTAAAATAGCACCTTTTGAAAAGGGTACTAAGATTTCTAAACTTTTTCTAAAGGTTTGTAAAACCGTTTCTATAATATTTTTTAATTCATCAATATTTGTTTTTTCTTTTGCACTTATTTCTACGATATCAAAATAATTACCGTTATTAACTAAAGGATATTCTAAACCTTTATCGCTTTTATTATATACCAAAATAACAGGTTTATCGCTTACACCGATATCTTTTAAGGTTTTTTCCACAATGTATATATGCTCATCACGTGATTTACTACTACCATCAACAATGTGAAGTAGCACATCAGCATGCTTCAATTCCTCTAAAGTAGAGCGAAATGCCTTTATTAAGGCAGTAGGTAGTTTTTGTATAAAGCCTACTGTATCCATTAAAATAATTTTACTATTATTAGGTAAAGTTACATTTCTTGCAGTTGTATCTAAGGTCGCAAAAAGCATATCTTCTGCTAAAATATTTGAGTCACTTAAAAGATTTAATATAGAGGATTTTCCTGCATTTGTATAGCCTACAAGAGATACTACTATGTTATTGTTTCTTTTACGTTGATATCTTAAAACTTCTCTATGTTTTTCTATTTCTTTAAGTTCTTCGTTTAAAGCAGCTATTTTATCGTTTATGTTACGGCGATCAAGCTCAAGTTTTTTTTCACCTAGTCCTCTTGTTCCGATACCACCACCTTGTCGTGACATATCAATACCTTGTCCTAGCATACGTGATTTTTTATATCTTAAAAGGGCAAGCTCAACTTGTATTTTTCCTTCGTTACTACTTGCACGATTTGCAAATATTTCTAAAATTATACCTGTTCTATCAAGAACTTTTATACCAAGTTCTTTTGCCATATTTTTATTTTGTACTGAAGTTAATTCGTCATCACAAACAACAACGTCTATATCTAAATCTTCAATCATTTCACGTAGTTCCTCAAGCTTACCTTTACCTAAGTAATGTTTAACGTGAGGTTTATCAAGGTTTTGTGTAACTCGTGTTACAACATCACCACCTACTGTTTTTACTAGTTCTGCTAGTTCATCTAAGGATACATCAGTACTTAGTATACCTTTACCAAAATCTACGGCTACAATAATAGCACGTTCTTTTTTTTCTTCTGTTTTATATAAATTCTTTTCCATATAGTCCTCCAAAAATTAAATATGTAACCTTCTATGTATCGAGGTTAAATTATAGTTGTTTTGTAGCTTTGACAATTGCAAAGTTGCCAAAACACAAAAAACCACTAACCAAGGGCTAGTGGCAAAAATTATACAAAAAACTTCTATACAGCAACATCAAGAAGTCCAGCAGAGTTAGGGTCGACAGAAACTGTTTCCATCATCTCCATAAGCTCTCCTGATTGTTGTACTGCTGTATCCATTGCGTTTTTTAGTACAGATATGCTAGCCTGTTGGCTTATATTAACCTGTGACACTGCCATTGATAAAGATGCTATATCCATTGTACTCACAACCTTTCATAAATAATTTTTAAAAAATATATAGTATATTTCTATATCGACATAAAAAATATAAACTTAAGCTTAAATTTATATTTTATTAAATTAATTCTCTTCTTCGTTTTCTGAAAACTCAGTTGTAGTTTCTTCTGTAACAACCGTTTTATTTAATTCTTCTTCGGCCTTTTTATGTTTTTTTTGTATATGTTTTACTCTATATGAAATCGTCATAGAGAAAAGCACTATTATAAACATAACAGTTATAATAACAGCTCGTACATCTTTTAGGGCTATAATAACTGCAAGTAAGGCACATATAAATGATATTAAGTAAAGTATCATAACGGTTTTACGCTCACTAAAGCCTGCGTCATATATTCTGTGGTGTAGATGGCCTCTATCTGCAGACATAATAGGCTTACCTGCTAAAGCACGTCTTAACATAGCAAAGCCTACGTCAAATATAGGAAAAGCTAAAACTAAAACGCTTATAACTATTGAAAGTAAGGCATAACCTTTAAAAACACCTAATATTGATGAAACTGATAAAACATAGCCTAAAAACATAGCGCCTGTATCGCCCATAAATATTTCTGATGGGTAAAAGTTTCTAGGTAAAAAGCCTAAGCAACTACCGGCTAAAGAGGCAGCAAAAACTACGGATATAGTAGAGCCACTTAACATACATAATATCATCATAAAGAAGGCACTTATAGCTGAAACGCCTGCTGCTAAACCGTCTATACCATCAATTATATTTACTGCATTTATAATACCCACTATCCAAACTAGGGTAATTGCACTGTTTAACCATTGTGTTTCAAAAGAAATTGGATATTGTATAAGATCTATAGTTATTCCGGATAAAATAACTATAAGAGCTACTAATATTTGGAACAAAAGTTTTACTCTTGCTTTTAATGTGTATTTATCGTCTATTATACCTACAATGAATATAACTAAGCCACCTATAAGAAAACCTATGAACTCTTTATAAAATTCAGCAGTATTTAGCTCTGCTGCATTTGGTACATAAAAGAATAGTAGTGATACACCTGCGTTAAAGCCCAAAAAGATGGCAACACCACCTAAAAGTCCCTTTGGTTCAGAATGCATTGAACGTTCATTTGGCACTGCTAGTACTTTAAATTTTTTCGATAAGGTTTTAGTATAAGGTGTCAGTAACAAAGAAACACTAAAAGCTATGAAAAAAGGTAGAAGATATATTAAAAATTCTTCCTTCATAAAAAATTGCCTCCTACTTTGTACCGAAAAGTCTATCTCCTGCATCGCCTAAACCCGGTATAATATAACCATGCTCGTTTAGGTGACTATCGTGTGATGCAGTATATATCTCTACGTCAGGGTGTACTTCTTGAAGCTTTTTTACACCTTCTGGGCATGAAATTAAACATAAAAACTTAATATCTGTTACGCCTCTTTTTTTAAGAGCGTCTATTGACATTACAGCTGTTCCACCTGTTGCAAGCATAGGGTCAATTAAAAAAACTTTTCTTTTTTCACAGTCAACAGGTAGTTTGCAATAGTATTCGTGTGGTTCTAATGTTTCAGGGTCACGATATAAACCAATATGACCAACTTTTGCAGTCGGTAAAAGGTTATGCATACCATTAACCATACCTATTCCAGCACGCAAAACAGGCACTATACCAAAAGTTATGTCATCATCTAACATTTCTACAGTAAAATCACCATTTGGTGTACTAATATTTTTCTTAGATAGTTCAATATCACGAGTAGCTTCATAACAAAGCAAAGTTGCAATTTCCTCAACTACTTCACGAAATTCCTTGAAGCCTGTTTCATTGTTTCTAAGCATTGCTACTTTATGCTTTATTAGTGGGTGATCGATAATATGAAGTTTTGACATAACTTCTCCTCCTTTTAATAACTAATCTTCAATTTTGTTAATTCTATCAATATGACGCTTGTCCTTTGAAAACTCTGTTTTTAAGAAGTTATCAAGGATTTCTAAGGCTAAACCTTCGCCTATAACTCTTGCACCCATACAAAGTATGTTTGCATCATTATGCTCACGTGTTGCCTTTGCAGAAAACACATCATGGACTAAACTTGCACGTATGCCTTTTACCTTATTTGCAGCGATACTAATACCTATACCAGTACCACATATTAACACACCAAAATCAGCCTCTTTTGTAACTATTGATTTTGCCACGACTTTAGCAATATCAGGGTAGTCACAAGGGCTTTTATCCTTTGTTCCAAAATCCAATACTGTTATCCCTTTAGAATTTAAGTGGGTTTTTATACTTTCTTTTAAGTCATATCCACCATGGTCTGAGCCTATACTTATAACCATATTTAACCTCATACTTCTATAATATTATGTCCACTTGCTTTAATAAGTCTGTTCATAATAGCTAGTCCTTCATCATCGTATGAAAAACCTTCGCAATAAGCTATTTCTATTTTATATTCATCTAACAACCTTAAAGTTTTAAAAAGACTTTTTGTTATAGTTTTTAAATCGGTACTTGAACCTAAAGTAAAAACTTTTACGTTACTTAAACTGTCATAAAATCTTTCTTTTTCATTTGTACAAAGTATACCAACGGTTTTGTTAGAACTTTGTGCTAGGTTTATAATTTTGCTTGTAACATTTGAAGGAATTCCTTGTACAATAGTTACTTTGCATAAAGGTGAATAGTGTTTATATTTCATACCCGGTGCTTTTGGTGTTGAAGTATTAAAAGCAAAGTCGATTAGGCTTTTATCAATATCAACTTCACCGATGATTTTTTCTAACATAGGAATAGTTATGCTACCCGGTCTTAAAACCATAGGTGGTGTTACAGTAAAGTCTACAATCGTACTTTCTACACCATAATCACAATCTCCACCGTCTATTATATAAGGAATTATACCTTGTAAATCTTCATAAACGTGGTTTGCTGAAGTTGGACTCGGTTTTCCAGATAAATTTGCAGATGGTGCTGCTAAGGGTAAGCCACAAGTTTTTATTAAGTTAAGCATAATATTGTTATTTGGCATACGTATTGCAACTGTGTCTAAGCCACCAGTTGTAGAATAGGGTATAAAATCTTTTTTGTTTAAAATAATAGTTAAAGGTCCCGGCCATAAACTGTCCACTAGTTTTTTTGCGTTTTCTGGTATATTTGTAACTAAAGATACAAGCATATCATAATCGCATATATGAAGTATTAAAGGGTTATCGGAAGGACGACCCTTTGCTACATATATTTTTTTAACAGCTTCATCGTCAAGAGCGTTTGCACAAAGACCATAAACTGTTTCTGTAGGACAACCAACGAGGTCGCCTTTTTGTATTGCCTTTATAATTTCTTCTGTATCAACATTTTCAAAGGAAGGATTTTCCTTGTTGATTTGAATAACTTTAGTTTGCACTATTTAGCTCCACAACATTTTTTGTACTTTTTACCACTACCACAAGTGCATAAATCATTTCTGCCAACTTTATTTTCTTTTTTAACTGTTCTTGAAATTTTTTGCTCTTTGTAAAACTTATTAAGTTCTTCCTTTGTAAAAACATTAGTCCATTGTGGTAAGTTGTATAAATGCTCTGCTTTATATTCTACCATTTTTTTAAATAATTCTTCAAAGTCAAAAGACACATTAATTTCGCTATCTTCTGTAAGTTCCATTAAGTCAATTTCTTTATCAAGTACATCAGATAAACCGTCAATAAAACCAACATATTGTTCAGGTTTCATTTTAAATTCAGTTGAAAGCTCTTTTATTGTACCAGTTATTTTGCTATTTTTTGTGCTAAGCATTTTTTCATAAATTTTTTGTTCAGAAGGCATATATAAGTTCCAATAAGCTGGGATACTATTTCCTTCTTTTGTATAAGCTTGCATTAACCATTTTTCATATAATTTCATTTGAAAGTTTCCTCCAAAAAGTTTTAGTTTAAATTAGTATTCTATTAATTTTACAACATATTTTGCTGTTTGTAAATTATTTTTTACTTTTTTTTATATTTTATTACATTAATCTTCTTTTCCTACGACAATTTCTATATCATATTCTTGGTCATGATTTACTATTATTTCAGGGTTTTTGAAAAAATCGAGTAAGTCTGTGCCGTATAATCTATCTTTTACAAAAATTCTTGTATACTCTGTTGTTTCATCAGAATAGTTGCCTATGTTTTCAACAGGGATACCATTATTTTCTAAAAGAGTTTCTATTTCAGCAGCTTTTCCGTCTTGTTCACTACCGTTAAGTACAGAAACTGTTAAAGAGTTACTCGGTACAAGTGTTTCCTCTGCTGGTTCTGTTCCGTCACTTATATAGAAAAGTTCATCAAGCATAGTGTAATATTCATCTTCTTTTAAAACAACATAACTTACACCATTTATATATGCATTTTCCACTGGTAAAGTAAAGGTACGAATTTTATCTGTTGAAATATTGTCCAGATATTTAAGATTACTAGTAATATCATCAAGTGATATATTATTTTCCGTATATTTTAGTCCTGTTTTAGCTAAAGATGTTATTGTATTTACTTTATCATCAGAAGTGATAAGTTGACTAATAATTGCTTTTAAAAAGTCTTGTTGGACTTCAATCCTGCCTAAGTCTGCGTTTGCATAACCTTTTCTAAAACGTATAACTTGTTCTGCTTGATTACCATCTAAAAGTTGGTAACCTTCTTCTATATTAATGTATAAATCTTGGTAAGGGTCACTATATACCATATTCATAGGTACATCAAAGTATACTCCACCCATTTCATCAACTAAATATCTAAAAGCTTCAAGTTCTATTTTTATATAAAAATCAATTTCTGTATGAAATATATCTTCTACAGTTTCTTGCAAATATTCCATACCATGTTCTTTGCCAGAGTAAGCGTAAAGCTCTGTTATCTTCATATCACGTGGTGCATTAGATAAGTTGCTTGCTATCTCATCACTAGTATGGATTTTAAAATCTCTTGGTATACTAACAAGGTCAATATAATTTTCTTTTGTGTCAAAATTTGCTAGTATGATAGTGTCTGTATGTATTCCTAGTTCATCTATACCAACTATTAATGCGTTTATATTTCTACCTTCTTCTTCTGGATCTTCTGTAAATATATTATTAATTATACTATTTTCATTTTCAACAGAAAATAATTTGTCATAGGCGAAAAAACCTATAGTTATAACTGTTAAACATACTATAACTGTAAGTATTGTTATTTTAATAAAATTAAACATATTACCTCCTTCTAAAATTCTACAATATTATATCATACTTTTACAAAATATACTATAAAAATATATTTTTTTACACCTCTATATAAAAAATAATAGTATTTTTTTAACAAAATATAAAAATTTTAAAAAAGTACTTTAATTATTTATTAAAGTTTGTTATAATAGTAAGATAGATTTATATAAAAAAGTATTTTATTATGTTAAAAAAATGTTAATGTAATATTTTGTAAAAAAAGTGCTGAAATTTTTTTTTAATAAAATATTAATTTGTATCAAATTATTACACCAAAACTATAGACTTTTTATGGGAAACTTTGTATAATATATGTGTAATATATGATGAAAATATAATGAAATTGTGAAGTTAAGTTATTTAAGTTTAATTTTGAGGGTTTATGAACGATAAAGATAATGATAAAAATAAAGAGTTTAATCTTTCAAAAATTTCTAAAAAGCATAATAAAAATCATTTAGCAGCTTTTTATCTAATTACTCAAATTGGACTTTATGTTTTGATTTGTATTTTTTTATGTTTTTATGCAGGTGTTCTACTTGATAACTTATTGAATACTAAATATATATTTAAAGTTGCTTTTATAATTATAGGTATACTATCTGCTTTTATTGGTGTTTACAAACTTGCAATGAAAGAAGTGCATTTGACAAAAAGCGATAGCGACTACTTAAATAAGAAAGATAAATAAAGAGGTATTATGTTTAAATTATCTATTACTTCAAAAAAAATGTTTTATGTTTTAATTGCACTTGGTCTTGTGGTTTTTGGCTTAAGTTTTGCTTTTATATCACATACATTTGCTTATGGTGTTGCTTATGGTATTTTTATATCAGTTGCAAGAATTTTTTTACTTGATGACTCTGTAAATAAAGCTTTAGATAGAGGACCAAGTAAAGCAAAGGGTTATATGACTTTGCATTATATATTGAGATTTGTACTTATCGGTTTTGCATTCGTTATAGCTGCAAAAAGCGATAAGATAGATATAGTTGGTACTTTTATAGGCATTATAATGTTACAACCTACGGCTTATATTTCGGCTTTACTTATAAAAGATGACGACTTACCTATTAATAAAGATAACCTTATTAATATAGATGAAGATGTAGAGGGTAGTGTAGATTTTAAAGAGGAAATAAAAGATATGCGTAAAACTTCATCGGTTATTAGAGAAATGTTTAAATAACCTTAAGTCCTTAGGACTGTTATAGATTTAACCTAATCATTTTAAGGTAATTATTGAAGAAAGGAGTTACTTAAGAAATGGATTTTAACAACAGAGTTGCTGCAGTTGTCGAACTTTTTGGACAACAGTTTTGGATTACCGAGTCTTTAATAAATACATGGTTTATTGGTGGGGCACTAATTTTACTTGCCATTATAGTTAATGTTAAAAGTAAAAAGTTTACCGATGTTCCAACTAGCAAGTTTCAAAATATTTTTGAAGCTTTAGTTGAAATGTTTTATAACTTCACAGTAGACACAATGGGACCTCAATATACGTCCTACGGATTTTGGTTTTTTGGTGTTATAGCTTTTATCATGTTCTCAAATTTAGCGGGACTTGTTGGTATAAGACCACCTACGGCAGATATTGCTGTAACATTGACTTTGTCTTTGTCTACTTGTTTTTTAATACACTATTCAGGTATTACAAAAAGCAAATCTCAATACTGGAAAGATTACGTTTCACCTATGCCGTTCTTTTTACCACTTAACCTTATCGGTGAAATCGCAACGCCAGTATCCTTAGCATTCCGTCTTTTCGGTAATATTCTAAGTGGTACTATCATTATGGCGTTAATCTATTCAATGTTACCAAAGGTCTTAACTTATGGTCCACCTGCTGTTCTTCATTTATATTTTGACGTTTTTGCAGGTCTTTTACAATCTTACATTTTTGTAATTTTAAGTATGTCTTTCATAAGACAAAAATTACCAGACTAAATTTTTTTAGCCTTACAGACTTAACTATAATTTATAAGTCTAATAATAAATTTTTATAATATTTTAGGAGGAAATTATAATGGAAAATATTACTTCAGAAGCTTTTGTATTAGGTATGTCAGCAGTTGGTGCTGGTTTAGCTCTTATCGCAGGTATTGGTGCAGGTGTTGGTCAAGGTTTCGCAGCTGGTAAAGCAGCAGAAGCTGTTGGTCGTCAACCAGAAGCACGTAGTACAGTACTTTCTACTATGCTAGTTGGTGCTGCTGTTGCTGAAACAACTGGTATCTACGGTTTATTTATTGCTATTATGCTTGTATTTACAGATATCTTAGTAGGTAAACTTTAATATTAATGTAATTTAACTAAGTAAAAAAATCTTGTAAAGGAGGTATTAATAGCTAATGAATACTTTAAATATGGCGACTATAGTTGCATCGGATTTTGACCGTATTATCGGATTTGATAAAGAGTTAGTTTTACAACTTATTCCACAATGGATTTCTACTGCTGTTGTTATTTTTATACTTGGTAAACTTCTCTATAATCCTGTTAAAGATTTTCTTAGAAAACGTGAAGAAAAAATCGCTGGCAACTTAGGTGCTGCTCAAAAGTCTTTAGATGATGCTAATGCATTAAAATCTGAATATGAAGAAAAGCTAAAAAATATCGACATTGAAAAGGCTGATATCTTAGAAAAAGCTCGTAAAATTGCTTCAGATAAAGAAAAAGAAGTTTTACAGCAAGCACATGATGAGGCTAATACTGTAAAAAATCGTGCATTACTTGATATTAAGCGTGAAGAAGATAAAGCTCGTGATAGTATGAAGTCAAGCATAATTGAGATTTCAACGTTAATGGCTAGTCGTTATGTAGCTACAAGTCTATCAGATGAAGACCAAAATAAATTACTTGATGAAGTGATTGAAAGTTTGGGGGAAGTTAAATGGCAGAACTAGTTGCAAAACGTTATAGTAACGCATTGTTCTCAATAGCAAGCGAGGAAAATAAAGTTGAAACTTTATTAAAAGAAATCGAAACAATGCTTGATATCTTTAAAGAAAATGAAGACTTCAAATTTATCATTAATCACCCTCATATGCCTAAAGAAGAAAAAATTATTCTTCTTAAAAATGTATTTGATGGTAAAGTTGATGAAAATGTAATTGGTTTGTTTCAAGTAATTTTAAGTAAAAATAGAGAAAGTGAACTTGTAAGTATATTAGAAGGTTATGTTACTCTTGCTAAAGAACACTTAAATATTACTACGGCTACTATTGTTACGGCAAAGGTATTGTCCGATGAACAAATCAATAAAATACTAGCTAATATTTCTAAGCAACTTGGAAAAACTGTAAACTATACAGTTGAAGTTGATGAAAAAATATTAGGTGGCTTAAAAATTCTCGTTGACGGTAAAGTTTATGAAAATACTATTGAAAAAACTATATCTGATATGAAAAAAGAGTTTTATCAAGGATAATACATATTATTTTTGAAAGTTTAATGTAAAGGAGTGTACTTTAATGAATCTTCGACCTGAAGAAATTAGTGCTGTTATAAAAGAACAAATTAAAGGTTATACTTCTAAGCTTGACGTATCTGATGTTGGTACTGTTATACAAGTAGGTGACGGTATTGCCCGTGTACATGGTCTTGAAAAAGCTATGTCAAATGAACTTTTAGAGTTCTCAAACGGTGTTGTTGGTATGGCGTTAAACTTAGAGGAAGACAATATTGGTGTTGTTCTTCTTGGGGCAGACGATGATATAAAAGAAGGCGATCAAGTAAAACTTACTGGTCGTGTTGCAGAAGTTCCTGTTGGTGATGCACTTGTTGGCCGTGTTGTTAACGCAATCGGTGAGCCTATCGATGGTAAAGGACCTATCGTAACTGATAAGTTCCGTCCTGTTGAACGTGTTGCACCTGGTGTTATTTCACGTAAAGAAGTTAACGTGCCATTACAAACTGGTATTAAGTCTATTGACGCTATGGTTCCTATTGGACGTGGTCAACGTGAACTTATTATCGGTGATAGACAAACAGGTAAAACTACTATCTGTATCGATACAATTATTAATCAAAAAGGTAAAGACTGTTTATGTATATATGTAGCTATAGGACAAAAAGCTTCTACAGTTGCACGTATCGTTAAAACTTTAGAAGATGCTGGTGCTATGGACTATACTACTATAGTTTCTGCTACTGCTTCTGATACTGCACCTTTACAATATATCGCTCCTTATGCCGGTGTTGCTATAGGTGAGGAGTGGATGGAAAACGGTAAAGACGTTCTTATTGTTTATGATGACTTATCTAAACACGCTGTTGCTTACCGTGCTTTATCATTACTTTTACGCCGTCCTCCAGGACGTGAGGCTTACCCTGGTGACGTTTTCTACTTACATAGTAGATTACTTGAACGTGCTTGTCGTGTTACTGAAGAATACGGTGGTGGTTCTATCACTGCTCTACCTATCATTGAAACACAAGCAGGGGATATCTCAGCTTATATTCCGACAAACGTTATTTCTATAACTGATGGTCAAATATTCCTTGAGTCACAGCTTTTTAACTCTGGTGTTCGTCCAGCTATCAACCCTGGTCTTTCTGTAAGCCGTGTTGGTGGTTCTGCTCAAATAAAAGCTATGAAAAAGATTGCAGGTCCTATTCGTACTGAGCTTGCTCAATATCGTGAACTTGCATCATTCTCACAGTTCGGTTCTGACTTAGATAAAGATACCTTAGCACGTTTACGTCAAGGTGAAAGAATAATGGAAGTTTTAAAACAAACTCAATATTCTCCTTTATCTGTAGAACAACAAATTATTATTCTTTATGCAGTTACTAACAAATACCTTACATCTATTGAACTTAATAAAATTAAGGACTTTGAAAAAGGCTTATTTGAATATATAAATAATAATGCTCCAGAAATCGTAACTAACATTAAAGAAACTAAAGTTGTTGACGAAAAAACTGAAGAATTATTAAAGAACAGTATCGAAAAATTCGTAAAAGAATTTAATTTCTAATTTGGAGAGGTGATTAAATGGCTTCAGTACGTGACATTAAAACACGAATTAAAAGTGTCGACAGTACTCAAAAAATAACTAAAGCCATGAATCTTGTTGCTACTAGTAAGCTTCAAGGTGCTAAAAAACGCCAAAAAAGCACTAAACCTTTCTTTGATACAACAGAAAGAGTTATTGCTAGCGTTGTAAAAAACTCCAAAGGAATTAACCACCCTTTTCTTATTGAAAGAGAAGGTAAAAGAGTTGCTGTTGTAGTTTTATCTTCTGATAAAGGTCTATGCGGCGCATATAACACTAATATATCTAAAGAAGTTCTTAGTTTTATAGAAGGTAAAGAGGAGCAACTTATAACTATAGGTTCTAAGGCTCGTGACTATTTTAACAGACGTAATAAAAACATTGTTAGATCACTTGTGGGTATCTCTGATCACCCTAGCTACGAATCTGCTCTTTTAATCGGAAATCAAGTTTTAGATTTATATCTTAAAGGTGAAGTTGATGAAGTGTATATTGGCTATACAGAGTTTATAACAACTCTAAGTCAAGAACCACGTCTTAAAAAACTTTTACCTGTTGACACTTCTGCTTTTGAAACAGAGTCAGAAGAAGAAACTTCAATGTCACTTATGAGATATGAACCTGATGAAGAAACAGTTTTATCTTATTTAGTACCAAAATATATTACAACATTTATTTATGGTGCTTTAGTTGAGTCTGCTACTTGTGAACAAGCAAGTCGTATGACTTCTATGGATAATGCAACTGAAAATGCTTCAGCTATGATTGGATCTTTAACACTAAAAATGAACCGTGCTCGTCAGGGTGCTATTACTCAAGAACTTACGGAAATTGTTAGTGGTGCAAATGCTTTGGAATAATTGGTTTTAGTAAATTTATAAAAATACGTAAAGTAAAACTAGCTGTTTTGCTTTTAAAAATAAGGAGTGAAAAAATTGGCTGATAAAAATGTAGGTAAAGTTATACAAATTATCGGTGCCGTTATGGACGTTAAGTTTGAAAACGGTAAAATGCCAGCGCTCTACAATGCTATTGAAATCGAACTTAATGGTCGTAAGCTTGTAGGGGAAGTTTCACAACATCTTGGAGATGACGTTGTTCGTTGTATAGCTATGTCTAGTACTGACGGTTTAGTTCGTGGTTTAGAGGCTATCGATTTAGGTTCACCTATCTCTGTACCTGTTGGTGAAAAAGTTCTAGGAAGAATGTTTAACGTTATAGGTGAGCCTATTGACGGTAAAGAAGATCCTGGAGCAGAAGTAAACTGGTCTATTCATAGAAAAGCACCGTCTTTTGTGGAACAAGCAGCTTCAACTGAAATTCTTGAAACTGGTATTAAAGCAATCGACTTACTTTGCCCTTACTCAAAAGGTGGTAAAATTGGTCTTTTCGGTGGTGCTGGTGTTGGTAAAACCGTTCTTATTATGGAACTTATAAGAAATATTGCAACTGAGCATGGTGGATACTCTGTATTCGCTGGTGTTGGTGAGCGTACTCGTGAAGGTAATGACCTTTACTATGAAATGATTGAGTCTGGAGTTATTGAAAAAACAGCTCTTGTATTCGGTCAAATGAATGAGCCTCCTGGAGCTCGTATGCGTATTGCTTTAACAGGTCTTACAATGGCTGAATATTTCCGTGACGTTGCAGGCCAAGACGTTTTATTATTCGTTGATAATATCTTCCGTTTTGTTCAAGCAGGTTCTGAGGTTTCTGCGACGCTTGGTCGTATGCCTTCTGCCGTTGGTTATCAACCAACTCTTGCAAACGAAATCGGTAACTTACAAGAGCGTATTACATCAACTACAAAAGGTTCTATTACATCAGTACAAGCAATTTATGTACCTGCAGACGACTTAACTGACCCGGCTCCAGCTACTACATTTGCCCATCTTGATGCAAATACAGTTTTATCTCGTTCAATAGTTGAGCTTGGTATTTATCCTGCAATAGATCCACTTGAGTCTTCTTCTCGTATTCTTGATCCAGAAGTATTAGGTCAAGAGCACTATGACGTTGCACGTCAAGTACAATCTATTCTTCAAAAATTAAAAGAACTTCAAGATATTATCGCTATCTTAGGTATGGACGAATTATCTGAAGAAGACAAACTTTTAGTTAATAGAGCACGTAAAATTCAACGTTTCTTAGGGCAACCTTTCTTCGTTGCTGAGAAATTTACTTCTCTTGAAGGTCGTTATGTACCTGTAGAAGATACAGTTCGTTCTTTCAAAGAAATTCTTGAAGGTAAACATGACCAAATTCCAGAGGCATTATTCTTATCTGCAGGTTCTATTGAAGACGTTGTAGAAAGATATAACAAAAGTAAATAAATCTTAAGAAAGTGGTGATTAAATGGCTGAAAAAAAATTAAATCTTCGTTTAGTTTCACCAACAAGACTTGTTTACTCTGCTGATGTTGATATGGTTATTCTTAGATCTGTAGCCGGTGATATTGGTGTACTTCATGGACACGAAAATCTTACAACGGTACTTGGTGAGGGACTTTTACGTATCTTCATAGGTGAAACAGAGGAAGTAATATCTGTTCTTGGTGGCTTCTGTGAAGTTACTAAAGAGGGTGTAACTATTTTATCTGATGCAGCTGAACTCCCATCTGAAATAGATGAGGATAGAGCAAAACAGGCTAAAGAGCGTGCAGAAAATAGACTTAAAAATCCGTCTTCTGATCTTGATGTACATCGTGCAGAAATAGCATTACGTCGTGCTTTAGTCCGTCTTGAGGCAGTAGCTAGAAGTAAATAAAGTAAGTTGGCAGTTTTGCTAATTTATTAAAAATAATGAGCTATAGAAATATATTATTTCTATAGCTCATATTTTTTTACTACTATGATTTTAAAAATTTAAATAAGCTAGACAGTTTGAATTTTTTAATATTATTTTCACTCTCAAAAGAGTTTGCAATCATAAAATCTTGGCTATTAACTATAGGTTGGCTTGAATTTTTTCTAATATAATTCCCGTCACTTAAAAGTATACGTGATTTTACATTATCACTTTGGATAATATCAATAATTTTTAGTATTTTATTTTTTATATTATCCTCATAAATAGGACAAGCCACTTCCACACGTTTTTCAGTATTTCTAGTCATTAAGTCTGCTGAAGAAATATATATCTTTACATTTTTATTTTTACCAAAGACATATATGCGAGAGTGTTCTAAAAATCGACCAATAATATTTGTTACATAAATATTTTCAGTTAAGTTATCAATTTGAGGCAAAAGGCAACAAATACCACGTACTGACATATTGACTGTGACGCCTTTTTGCGACGCATTTTGCAACGCATTAATAATATCAATATCTGTTAAAGAATTTAATTTTAAATAAATATAGCCATTATTACCCTTTTCACCTTCTTCTTTAATTAAATCAAGAATTTTAGTTTTAAAGGTGTTTGGTGCCACAAGCAAATGATTATAAATTCCATTTAAGTTACTTAAAGTCATATTTTGAAAAAAGTTATTTGCATCATTTCCTATTTCTTGGTTTGAAGTTATAAGGGCAAGGTCTGTATAAAATTTTACTGTTTTTTCATTAAAGTTTCCAGTTGAAACTTGGGTTATATACTTAATTTTATTATGATTTTCATAAGTTATTAAACATAATTTTGAATGTACTTTATAACCCTCTATACCATAAATAATTTTGCAACCTGATTGCTCAAGTCTTTTTGACCAATCTAAATTATTTTGCTCATCAAAGCGAGCTTTTAACTCTATTAGGACTACAACTTCAATGCCTTTTTCAGCAGCTTCACATAAGTAATGGGCAAGTTTTGAAGTTGTGGCTAGTCTATATATAGTTATCTTTATAGACTTAACTTTTTTATAAGTTATTGCCTTTTTTAGAAGATTTAAAAAAGGCTCCATACTTTCAAAAGGGTAAGAAAGCAAAATGTCTTTTACCTCAACTTGCTTAAAAACACTTTCATTAAAGGTAAGGCTAGAAATATTTCTTTGAGAAAATTTTTCAAATTCTAAGTTTTTACGAATATTACCATCAACTTTTTCCCCCAGCGTAAGGGTGTAGTTTAAGTTAAAGGGTATGCTTGATATGTAAATATTATTTTTGCTTAAAGATAATTTACTAAGTAAAAAAAATAGAATTTCATCGCTGATTTTAGAAGAAAGTTCAAGTCTAACAGGAGCAAGTTTCTTTCTTTTTTTTAAAGCAGACTTCATAACGTTACGTATATCAAAATCAAAATCAAAATCGTCATTTATAATATAACTATCAAAGTTTAGGTCAGCATTTCTTGTTAAGCGAAACTTAGTTTTTTCTAAAACCTTATAATCCTTAAAAAGCAAGTCAATAAATTCAAGAAAAATATCTTCTACACAAATGTATTGCAAGAAGTCGGCGTCATTATTAAATGGGAAAATAGAAGGAAATTCCTTTGGTAAAGGTATAATAGAAAGAAATTTTTTGTTTTTTAAGGCAAGTAAGACAAGTACATAAGTCTGTTTATTTTCAAAATGGGGGATTGGGTGATTTACATTAATCATATAAGGTGACAAAATAGGCTTAATATTTTTATTAAAATATTTTTTAGCTTCTTTTTTTTGATTTTCCGTTAAATCTGAAAAATTACAATGATAAATTTTATTTTTAGTTAATTCTTCATTTATTTTTGCAAAGTATTGTTCTCTTTTTAAATATAAAGGTTTTACAGTTTCATATATTTTAGTAAGTTGTTCAGAAGGTGTAAGGTTTGAACGGATATCTATTTTATAAGGTGAAACATAGTTTAAGTCAAAAAGACTACCTACTCGCACCATAAAAAATTCATCTAAATTTGATGAAAAAATAGCAATAAATCTTAAACGTTCCAAAAGAGGTACGTTTTTTTCCATAGATTCGTCTAAAACAAGTTCATTAAATTTTAGCCATGATAACTCTCTATTTTGTGTAAAAAGTGTATGTGACATAAGCACCTCGTAAAAATTTAACTATTCAAATAAAGATTTTTCTTGAAGAGTGCAGTGTAGAAAACCTTCTCTTACACCGTATGGGCTTGTATAAATAACTTTACTAGAGTAAAAACTTGAAATCTGCTTAAGGATAATAAGGCCGGGTACAAAGGTATGTATACGGTCAGCTGAAGATTGTAACAAACTATTATAAAAAAATGAACTATCCTTTTTCGCCCTATCTAAAAGGTCATCAAGGAATGAAACGGAATAGTTTTCTGTATAAAGGGAGTTCATATCATATAAAAGTTTTTTTGTAGCACGTATTGTTCCACCTACTCCACAAAGCATTTCACAAGAAATTTCTCCACCATCACTGTTTAGGTTTAAATCTAATAATGTGGTATTAACGTAATCTTTAATTTTTTTAAGTTCTTTTTTGTTGGGAACAAGGTTAGTAACAAATTTTTTATACAAGTTTAAAGAGCCTATAGGTATAGAATGGGTAAGAAAAACTTCTTTATTTTTAAAGAAAACTAGTTCAGTACTACCACCACCTATATCCACTAATAAACCTTCCTCGAGGTCCATACTTTCAATAGCTCCATAATAATCGAAGGTTGCTTCTTCGGAACCACTTAGAACTCTTACATCAAAGTCTGTATATTTTTTTATTTGTTCTATAACTTCTTTACTATTTTTAACATTTCTAATTGAGGCAGTTGCAAATGGAAATACTTCCTTTACAGAAATATAGTAAAGTATTTCCTTAAACTCCTTTAAAGCCAATATAGTTTTATTTATACCTTCTTCTTGCAAAATATTTTCGTCACTAATGTAGCTGGCAAGACCAACAGAAAATTTTTTATTAATCATTGGTCGTAGTGTACCACATTCATACTTGTATATTACAAGTCTTATAGTATTTGAGCCAATATCAATAACACCGTACATAATGTCCTCCTAAAATGCAAGTGAGCCTAAGAATATAAACTAGTCAAGTATATACGCATTAACAATTTCACCATAAAAAGCTATATGAAAATCTTTGTTTGAGCCATGGAAAGAACTGTCCACATCTTGTGGATAAAAAGCGTCAATATACTCCTTTGAAAAGGCGTTTCTATCTTGAAGCTGTTTGTATACTACTTTACATTCAAGGGTTAAAGGTAGTTCTTTTATAGCAGGTACATTTACCATCTCTCCATCTACTAAAGTTAAATTAAGTTCTTTTACTTTATCTACATTATGACCAGATTTTGTACCTGATAAAGCTATGATATTTTTATTATATTCTCCACAAGGAATATTTACTGTAAACTCTAAGGTTTCATCTAACATAAATTTTGTAAATCTGTTAGCACGAACAAAGGTAATAAATATAGGTTTATTCCATTGTATACCTAAAGTACCCCAAGATATAGCCATTGTATTGACTTTTTCATTGTTTTTCGTAGTAATTAAAACACCTTTTTTAACTGCATTCAATATATCGTTACTATAATCTAAAACATCAATTTTTTTCATAAATACCTCTTATTTTTATTATTTTGCAATGAAGCCATTTTATTTATCAGCACATCAATTATACTTAGTATAACATATTTTAAATTTAAAAAATAGTAGTTATTACCAAAAAAACCTCTAGCTTATGTTTAAGTAAAATACATAAGCCAAAAGGTTTTTTAAATATTATAATTTAGTTGGTGTTGTCCTTACTACTACAGTTTGAGTCACATACTTTACTATGTGGGCAACCAGAACACTTAACACCATTTTTTCGATCACTATATATTTTTAAAACAGCTACAATTATTAAAACGGCAATTATAGCTAAAACAATAAAATCACCCATAAAATCACCTACCTAATTTAAAGCTTTTTTTGAACCTTTGTTTATAAAATATGCGTATGTACATATTATAGCAACTACTATTATTAAACCTGCAATAAAGCCAGAGCCAAAAGTACCTGTAGTTATAAGTGTACCTATTTGGTATATTAAAAATGCTACGGCATAACCTATAGCGAACTGGTGTGCTAATGCACCCCAAAGCCATTTTTTATTAGAAAGTTCTGAGTTTAATGCTCCTATAGCAGCAAAACAAGGTGGTGTGTATAAGTTAAAAGCAAGATAAGCAAAAGCTGCAACTGATGTAATACCGAAAGCACCTGCTACTGCAGTTGCATCGCCCGTTAGAGCAAAGTCCTCTACGTCAATAAAGCTTGTTAAACCATATACTACTGCAAGTGTACCAACTACGTTTTCTTTTGCAATAAAACCTGTTATAGCTGCTGCTGCAAGTTGCCATACTCCAAAACCTAAAGGAATAAGCAAAAAGGCAAATGGCGTAGCTATACTAGCTAAAATACTTGTGCTTTCTGCACCTTCAGCAACAACTTGGAATGACCAGTTAAAAGTTTGTAGTATATTAACAATGGCATTACATAAAAGGATAATTGTACCTGCTTTTACAATGAAGGCTTTACCACGTTGTAACATTGAAATAGCTGCTCTTTTTATACTTGGAAATTTATATTCTGGTAACTCTATAATAAAGAAACTTCTCTCCCCTACAGAACCAGTAATTCTTTGAACTATTAAAGCAGACAGTATAATTAATAATATACCTAAAAAGTACATTGTAGTTGAAACCCAACCTGCTCCATGAAAAAATGTGTCTGCTATTAAAGCAATAACAGGTACTTTTGCACCACAAGGTATAAAAGGTGTTATCATAGCAGTTGTATTATGCTCTCTTTCGTTTTTGATAGTTCTTGTAGCCATAATACCCGGTATAGCACAACCAGTACCAATAATCATAGGTATAATAGATCTACCAGAAAGACCTACTTTTGTAAAAAATCTATCCATTACAACGGCGACACGTGCCATATATCCTCAATCTTCAAGAAGTGCAAGTAAGAAAAATAAAACCATAATTAGTGGTAAAAATCCTACAACAGCACCAACACCACCGATTATACCATCAAGTAATAAAGATGATAATACAGGGTTTATGTTTTCACCTAGAAGCCCTTCTACATAACCTTGAAAACCTTCTATTAAGCCTACTAATAAATCAGCTAATGTAGGACCAATCCATGACTGGGATATTGAGAAAACAAGCCACATTATTGCTGCAAATATAGGTATTCCTAGCCATTTATGCGCTATTATTTTATCTGCTTTGTCTTGAGTCGTTTCTACATTAGTGCTAATTGCTCTTTTTTCTGCTTTTTCAAGTAAATTATTTACAAAGGTAAAGCGTGCTTTGTCTTGTTGTGCCACTTCATCTTTACCATATGTTGATATAATTAAATCAGCATTTGCTACTTCTTGAGTTGTTCCATTTAAAGAAATTGCCTTATCTACTAATTCTTGTAAACCATTTTCTTTATTATTACCACTTGCTATAGTTTTTACAAAAGAACACTTTAATGAAGTTGATAATTCTTCAATATTAATGTCTATATTCTTTTTCTTAGTTAGGTCCATTTTATTTAGTGCGACAACTACAGGTATTCCAAGTTCTAAAAGTTGTGTTGTAAAAAACAAACTTCTACTTAGATTTGATGAGTCTACTATGTTTATAATAACATCTGGTTTCTCATTTTTTACAAAATCACGTGTTATAGTTTCTTCATAAGTAAAAGGTGACATAGAATATGCACCGGGTAAGTCAACTATAGTAATATTACCGTCACTAAGGTCTTTTCTTAAAGGTGCAACCTTTTTTTCAACAGTAACACCAGCCCAGTTACCAACTTGTTCGTGGCTACCTGTTAACGCATTATAAAGGGTAGTTTTACCACTGTTTGGATTTCCAGCTAAAGCAATTTTCATTTTATTTCCTCCTAGAAATATTCTAAATGAAATTCATTTTCAATTAGAATTATAAAATAAAACGTGTAAACACGTTATTTTTTGAAATTATACAAATATGCAACTTGCAAGCTCTTTATTTAAGCTATAACGCGCATCTTTTAAAGTAACAACAAGAGCATCAGATATTTTTGATATTACTGTAATATATTCACCTTCATAACACCCAAGGCTAAATAAAAAGTCTTCTATTTCCTTGTTATTTGTATCAATAGATTTGATAATATATTTTGTATTAAATTCAGCAGATGTTAAGATTTTTTTTGTTATATTTTCCATTTTTACCCCTTAGCAATTAAAAAAAGCCATCTTTAGATTTTAAATACCGCTTATTGAAAATCATTTTCATATTAATGATAACACTTTTTTTATTGTTAGTCAATACTAAGTCAAAATGTTTTAAATTTAAAAATTTGACAATATAACCATGTTATTTTATAATGATAAAAAATATGTTATGGGTGGTGTGTAAATATGAAAATTAACAAATTTTATGATACTTTAAAAAATAAGGGTTATAAGCTTACACCACAAAGGATAATTGTGTATGATACCTTAGTAGAACAAAAAGATAAACACTTAACTATTGAGGAGTTATATAACTTTGTAAAGTTAAAAGATAAAACAGTAGGTTTAACTACTGTTTATAGGACAGTACAACTGTTTTGTGATTTAAAGCTTTTAGACAAAATGACACTAGATGATAATATAATTCGATATGAAATCTTAATAGAAGGTGGTGTTCATAGACATCATCATCTTATATGTAATAATTGCAATAAAATAATAGAAGTTAGAGAAGATTTACTTGAATCTATTGAAAATTTATTTGAAAGTAATTATGGATTTAAAGTTATAGACCATCAAACTAAGTTTTATGGCTTATGTGAAGAATGTAGTAATAAAGAGTAAATTCCTTTCACCAAATTTTGAGTTCTGCAAGAAAGTCAAAAGAGTGTTAAAATCATTCTTGTTGGGTTTTAACACTCTAAAATAAGCTATTTACTTACACATATATCTCTAAACCCACATATATCACACTTTGGACTTCGTGCTGTACATACCTTTCTGCCATGGGCAATTACTTGTTGGTTGTACCTTATCCAAGCTTCTTTTGGTAATATTTTCATAAGGTCAAACTCTATTTTTACTGGGTCACTGTTTATCGTTAAGCCTAATTTATTCGATATTCTTTTTACATGAGTATCTACAACTATACTTTCTATTTTGAAAATATGAGAACGTACTACATTTGCTGTTTTTCGTCCTACACCTGAAAGTGCTGTTAAAGACTCAATATCCGAAGGCAAAATACCATTATGCTTTTCAAGTAGCAAAAAAGCACTCTCTTGTAAGCTTTTTGCTTTATTTCTATAAAAACCTGTAGACCTTACATCTTGTTCAAGGTCTAAAATATTTGCACTACAATAATCTTCTAAAGTTTTATATTTTTGAAATAAATCTTTTGTAACTAGGTTTACTCTATCATCTGTGCATTGTGCCGATAAAATGGTAGCAAAGAGTAACTCATATTCTTGAGTATAGTTTAAATAACATTTATCTAAATTTGGATAAAACTCATCTAGTTTAGCTACTACGATTTTGGCTCTTTCTTTTTTTGTCATATCCTTACTCAACTTTCCAAAATTTGCCTTCAAATAAAAAAGTATCTATAATATAATTTGAGTTATTCTCAAGTATTTCATCTTCCATAAGCTTAAAAATATCATATTTAAAATTTACTAAAACTAGGTTTCGTGCTAGTTGTTTGTTTGTATAGCCTTGTTCATAGTAGTCCTTAAAAAGTGTTAAGGATAAAGTTTCGTCATTTAAAATATCCCATAAACCTTCTTTTAATACTATTCCAAAAGTTTCTGGTAATAGGCTTGCTTTTTCATTAAGTAAAAAGTCTAAAGTTATTAAATCTTTTAAAATATCTATATGATGTTGTTCTTTGAAGAAAATATTTATAAAATCAAAAAATATAGTATAAAGACTTAGCTTTTTATGGGATAAATCATAATAGCCATTTTCTCTAAAAAACTTACTAAAAGCTATATAAAAACGAAAATCGCTTTCACAAAAGTTCATAGCCATACATAGTGTATTATATAATAGACCAGAGTTATAGTAAAGTTCTACAAGTTCTTCGATATCTTTAAGTATAGAATAATCTTTGTATGGTAACCATTTTGTTTCATATATTTCATAAGGTGCAAAGTTACGATATTTAAAACCGTATTCTTCTATAAAACTTTGACTTCTAAGTCCTGCACCTTTTAAAAGCTTTAAAAATCCTATTTGGAACTGTTCTGCTTTTTGTCTATATACATTATTAAAACTCTTTTCAAAAATTATTATATCTTCAAAGGGTAAACCAACGATTAAATCTAAATGAATATGAATATTTTTTAAAGCCATTAGTTTTTTAATATTTTCAAATAACAAGCTTTGGTTATGACTACGTTGTATAGCTTTTAATGTAGCTTCATTTGTGCTTTGTACACCAACTTCAAACTGAAAAAGACCAGTTCTTGCCTTTTTTAAGAGGGTAAACATTTCATCTTTTAAGATATCTGCTGAAAGTTCAAAGTGAAAGTTCGTAACCATATTATCATTTTTTATTAAATATTCCCATACTTTCATAGCAAACTTTGTATCAATATTAAAGGTTCTATCTACAAACTTTACTTGACGCACTTTATTTTTTATAAAAAAATCTAAGTCAGAAAAAACTCGTGCCTCACTTAAAAAACGTACGCCATTTACGCTACTTGACAAGCAATATTGACAGTTATATGGACAACCTCTTGATGTTTCATAGTACAGTATTTTATTTTCAAAGATAGATAAGTCATCATATACAAAGGGGATTTCCTCAAGGTTCAAAACATTTTGTTCTTTGTTTACATAGATTTTGTCATTTTTTCTATAGGCTATCGCTTTTAAGGTAGTTATGTCTTTTTCTAAAAAAATGCTGTTTACTAATTCATAAAAGGGAAGTTCTCCTTCACCTATAACAATATAGTCAGCCTCTTTTAAAAAGCTATATTCTATCTCATAGCTAACCTCTGGACCACCTAAGATGATTTTTGTATTTGGTAATATATCTTTCAATATAGGTAACATATTTTTTATTATTTCAAAATTCCATATATAACAAGATAAACCTAGTATTTTAGGGTTATACATATAAATAGCATTTATTATTTTATCTACGTTGGAGTTAATTGTAAATTCTTCATAAAAAATATTATCGATACCTTTTGAAGATAAAAACTTACCTATGGAGTGTATAGCTAAATTTTGATGTATAAATTTTGCGTTTATACCGACTAATAAAATTTTGTTCATTTTTTACCTCTATTTATTCATATCCTTTTTTATAAATTCTCTTTGTATATCAGTTAATGACTTTTCTTCTTTATCGACAAATAATATTTTTCCTTTATTTTCAGGTCTTTCTTTTATAAGACAAAGGCTTGAATAATCACAATAGTCACAAGGTGAGTTTAAATCTTCTCTTTTTGTAGAATGACTTATAGGTGTAGCTGTTATTTTACCCTCTAAAATTTTTTCTATAGTGTTTTTTGTTTTAAAGTTTGAATATTCAAGGACTAAGTCAAAATCTTCAGAAGACAAATGTTTCGGTTTACTCGCACGTGAAGAACCTATAATAGCATTGCTATAGGGTTCCTTATAGAAAGGTGTAGTGTTTTCATTTAAAATGCCGTGAAATCTATAGTTTTCAAAAAAAGGACTAATTTCGCCTATAGTATCAATATTCATTATATCAAATTCTTCATCTTGTAAAGTTAAATAAAAAGCACCACCCGGTTTTATTGTTCTATTTTGAAAAATTTCCTTTTGTGCAGTTTCTTTGCGTACTAAAACCTCTAAGTATTTTAGTAATTGTAGGCTTTTACCTGCTATAATGCTGTTTATATCTATATTTTTTTCTGAAGACTTATAGTCTATAGTTCGTATATATGCTTCATCATCGGTTAAGGCTATATCAACTCTATCTATGTATCCAGTATATTTTACATTTTCACCCTCATTAGTATAAATATTTTCATTTATTGATACTTCTGCTTGACTGAAAGTAAAATCACTATGAATAAATTGGTTTTTATAGTTATCTATAGAACTTTTTAAAATATTTGAAATGTTTTTTACATAGTATCTATAGCGTGCTGTAGCGTTTAAAATATTATCTTCACGACCTTTTGAAAATTCCTCTATATGGGTATCAACAAAAGTTTCAATATATTTTTTATCAAGCTCTTTTAGGTCAAAGATATTTTCATTTTTTATATGATTAAAAAAACTTTCTAACATACTATGGTATACTATTCCAAAATCTGAAGCATCAACTTCATATTCATCACGAGGATATATCCCTAAGTCATATTTTAAAAAGTGAGAATATGGACAGTTGTTATAGGTTTCAATTTTTGAAATGCTAGTGTAATATTCATTGTCTTTTAATACAAAATCTTTATAATTTTCGATTTTTGCTAGTGTAAATTCCTTATGAAATATTTTGTTTAAAATCTCGTAGTTTAGACGATTTATATAACCGTCTACTTTCTCTAAAAAAGCTATATCCTTTAGGGATTTTTCCTCTTTTAAGATTAATGACTTATATACTTCACCTAGACTAAAATTATTTTCTTTAAAAGGTACTATATCTATATTTAATAAAGTTTTTATACGATTTATTAAGTAAGAAGGTTTGTTTTCTTCTCCTGTAATATTCGTTGCTGGATATGTTATATATAATCCTTTTGTAGTTTTATAAATACTGTTAAAAATATTTAAGTTTTGAATATTCATTTGCATAAAGCTGTCTGAGGATATGTTTAGGTCGTTTTCTTTAAAAACCTCTAAGTCATCATCATTAAAAAAAGTTCCACTTTTTGCAAAGCTTGGGTATGTGCCTTCTACAGCACCTATAATAAAAAGATATTTTGTAGAAGAAAATCTACTTCTAAAAAGGTCAACGACTTTTACTACATCAAGATTGTTTGGAACATATCTGAACTCGTTTGATAAAAAGCCTGCTTCTAGGATTTTTCTCATTTCTAAAAAAGTAGTGGTATGGTCACCTAAAAGTTTATATATATTTTCAAATATATCTACTAATTTTTGCCATATTTGACTTGCTCTTGTAGATATTTTATCATCTATTGTTACGTCTATATTAAAACGTCGGTTAAGCTCCTTGTATATATCGTTTTTTTCTAGAAAAACAAAAAGTTCATCTAAAAAATCTTTTATTAAAAAAGTGCTTTCATAATATTTTTTAAATGGTGCGATAGCATTTAAAAAAGTTAATCTTGTTTGATTAATATTGTTTAAAAGTTCTTGGTCTTTTATTAAAAGTTCTTTATCTTCCTTTGCACCTTTAATATATGTAAAAGGTTTATAAAACATTGTGCCTCGTATGTTGTAACGTAAAACATAGTTTTCAAAAACTTCTACATCTGTTTGAGATAAAAAGTTATTTTCTTCATTATAAAATTTACAATAATCATTTTTTAGCACGTTAAAAACGCTTTCATAATTAAAGTTATATAGAAAGATATCAAATATATTTAAAATATATTTTACAAGTTCGTCTTTAACAATAGGTTCTTTTAAGTCTGTAAAATAAGGTATATTTAAAGGTTCAAAAACTTCTTTAAAAGGGTTTGAATATTTTTCTATGTTATCACATAGTATAACAAAATCTCGATATTTTAGATTTTCTTTTTTTATTAACTCTCGCATCTTTAATGAGATAAACTCAACTTCTTTTATAGTTGATGAGGTAGAGTATATATAAATATCTTTAAAATTTTCACCTTCTAAAGTTTTACCGTTTTTAAAAAAGTTTTCCTTTATAAAATTTAAGTAGGTTAAATCTTTTGTAATATTAAAATGGTCATAAACATTAATACTTAAAAGATTTTTTTCTAATAGCGTTGTATATATGTTATAAAAAGTTTTTTTTGGTTCAAAATAGGGGTCAAAATCTCCTATGTGGTAACTTTTGTTTTTTACATAATCAAGATTTATTTTTTTATCGAAAGACAAAAACAAATTTATATCATTTGAATTTTCTGCAAGAGAAAAAATAAAATCAAATTCACGTTTAACAAAACCGTTATAGCCTATAAGATATATTTCTTTGTTTTTTAAAAACTCAAAACTTCCTATGTTTTGAGATAAATAATCTAAAATATCTTGGTTTATAATGAAATCTTTATTTAATAAAGAGATAAATTCTTTATATATTATAATAATATCTTTAAGTTTTAAAGTAAAATCATTATGTGGCAAAGAAGGGTCACATAATTTTTCTAAAGTTTCTATAGATGTTTTTGAGTTTAATATTTCGTCTATTGTTGAGCCTAAACTATCTAAAAAGCTTACCTTATCCCAAATTTTTTTATAAAAATCAAGGGAGTCTTTTACGTTAAAAACTGCTTTTTGCAAAAGCACTTTTTTGCCTACTTCGTTAAGCAAAGCTTTTTGTTTACCGTATTCTTCGATATATCTATTTATTATAGATGTAAAACTATGGACTTCACAAAAAAAACTAGCACCTTTAGGTAAGTTTTCTGCGATGCCTCTATTTGTTTCTAAGACGAACTGTTCCGGTGTTAAAACAATAGCTTCTTTTTCTTTATTTTGCTCTATATTTGCAAGGTTTAAAAAAAGCTGTTCTTCTAAATGTGTATAGCTGTTACTTATAAAAAAATTAAACATATATATCTCCTATAGAAGTTTAAAAAAATTGATACTAAAATATTAAAACTGTCATATTTAAAATGAAATATTCATAAAATAAAATATAAAAAAATGGAGGTACAAAAAATGGCTCAAACAAAGTTTGTAGTTCTAACTTTAAAAGATATTCTCAAAAAAGGCATCATAGCTATAATAGGAATTATTATTTTAATAGCACTACTTATAAGTTTTTTACCTAAAAGTCAATCAAATGAAGAATTATCTTACATACCCGGTGAATACATAAAGGAAGTTGTGTTAGAAAACATTGCACCTTTTTATGTTAACGTTGTGGTATCAGAAGATACTATAGAAGACATATACATATCAGAGTTAGCCGATAACTATGCGTTATTTTACCCACTTATTGAAACAACTTTTGAAACTGTAAAATCACAAGTGCTTAAAACACAAGGTACTACTATATCAGTTGAACCTGAGATTTTAGTGACTTCAACAGTGCTTGTAAAGGCTATAGAAGATGCTTTATATGATAGTGCTACTAGCTCAACAAAATAAAATTTTTTATAATAATAGCATATTTGTTATAGATAAATATATCATTTTATAAGAATTTAGTCAATCTATGACACTATGAAAAATGATTTGGCAACGCTTACAAATACACTGCTTTCTTTGATGTATACACGGTCAAGAAATCCGAACAAATACAAAGTATTTGCAACTCTTTAGAAAACTATTAAACATTTTTTTAGTTTTTATCTTAACTTTATAAATAAGGTAATGTTGCATTTGCAATATTACCTTAAAATTGTTTAAAAACTTATTTTTATGTAAATCATTTAATCAATATATTAAGATGTAAATGAGGTGCATATGAAAAAATTCAGTAGATTGCCTAAACATATAGGAATCATACCTGACGGTAATAGGCGTTGGGCTGTGGAACATAATTTAAGTAAAGAAATGGGTTATGATAAAGGTGTTGAACCGGGTGTTGCACTTTTAGAGGCTTTAATGGAGCTTGGAGTTGAAGAAGTAACTTTTTACGGGTTTACAAAGGATAATACTAAAAGAAATGTGGAGCAAAAACAGGCTTTCGTTAAAGCTTGTATTAAGTCTGTTGAGCGAGCTAAGAAAATTGGAGCAAATATTTTAGTTGTAGGAGATAATACAAAAAATATTTTTCCTAAAGAATGTGAAATATATTTAAAAAGAGATGTAGAAAATAAGGCTATTAAGGCTAATTTTTTATTAAACTATGATTGGCAATGGGATTTAAAAGAGATTGGTGAGGGTAATAAAATCCAAAACAATATAAAGTCAAAGGATATTTCCAAAATAGATTTAATTATACGTTGGGGTGGTCGACTGCGACTCAGTGGATTTTTGCCTATTCAGTCCGTTTATGCTGACTTTTATTCCATAGATGATATGTGGCCTGATTTTGAAATAAACCATTTATATAAAGCTTTAGAATATTATGAAAAAACAGATGTAACTTTAGGTGGATAAAACTATAAAAGCCATAAGGAAATATTGAAATTTACAATACTTTCTTATGGTTTGATTTTTTTAATCGTACAGATTAGACCACGCCTATAAGCGTAGCGTAGGTGGCTGAAAGGGCTAATCTGCCGAAAGTGTGGGTGCAATAAGGGCATTGCCCACAGTGAAAGATATTTTAATGAAATATAATAAGGGTTAGTCCCTCACTTGAGGGAAGGTTATTTGACTATTTTTTTGTAAAAATTTTGATACAGCATATATAAATTCACTATTACTTGGACTTGATGATTTTTCTTCTGGAATATTTAATAAAAAATAATATATACTCGTATTTTTGTTTTTAAAAGTAGTTGAAATGGAATGTCTTAAATTTCTTTCTATACATTGTATTTTAACTTTATGCACTTGTGCTATATGTGGATATATATCCTTTGTAATCTTTAAGTTATCTATGTTGTTATGTTGTAAACAATAAGATATTGCAGTAACTAAAAATTTATAGCCTAAAAGTGTGCTTTTAAAATTTGCAATTTTTAAAAAACTTTCTGGAGTATTTACATTGATATAAGGTGTAAAATTGCTATTTGCAGGTTCATTATTATTAATTTTGTAATATATATATTTTAATTTAAAATAGCTAGATGTATCCGAAACATTACTATAAATAAAAGATATAATGTGATTTTCAGTTGTATTTATATTTTTATATTTTGTAGCAGATGAATTTTTCATAAATTCATACTCTTGGGAATACATATTATAATCCGATAAAGATGTATTTTTTACTAGCCTTTCACTAGCAGGTTCAAAAACTAGCTGTGAAAAGTTCTTTTTTACGTTGTCGTCCTCTTGATTTACATATAATTTCATTTGCATTTGTTACCCCTCATAATATAATAATTTGGTCTTTTAGATTTGTCACACAAATCATTGTATAATTGCATTTTGCAACGTTGCCTTTATGTTAATATTTTAATAAAAATTATAACTGTTTTCAATAAACTATATTGACCATTTCGACAAAAAACTACATAATTCGACATATGAAGACAGGAAAAAATGGTTGCATAATTAAGTTTTAAAATAATCAATATTTTAATTTTAATTTTTCTTAAAAAGTATTTAAAATTTATGGATTTTAAGGTATAATTAAAAAGATACGCTTTTGTAATATATTTAAAAATAAATAATATAATATGGATAGGTGATTAATATGACATTTAAAGAACTAGTAAATTGCATAAGTGAATACAATAATCTTTATATCAGTGAAAAGGTGAAAGATGTTTCTGTTACTGGTATTTTTATAGACTCAAGAAAATGTACCTTAAATTCTATGTTTGTAGCATATAAAGGTGAAACTCAAGATAGCCACAACTTTGTGCTTGATGCATATAACCTTGGTGCAAGATTTTTTGTATTAAACTTTGTACCTTATCAACTTGAAAATTTAAAAGATATTTCTTACATAGTAGTAAAAGAAAGTCGTGAAGCTTTAGCACTTTGTTCTAAAACTTTTTATAAGTATGAAGACTATGTTAATCTTGTAGGTATAACGGGTACTAATGGTAAAACAAGCACAACCCATTTTATACATAAGATACTTGTTGAAAACGGTATAGGGGCAGGTTCTATAGGTACTCTTGGTGTGTACTGTAACGAAGAAAAAATAGATAAGGCTATTACAGCATCAACATCTCCGGAGTATGTTGAACTTATCGATATACTTGACCACTTAAACAAAAATAAAGTAAGCAACTGTATAATGGAAGTTACAAGCCATGCTTTGTTTTATAAAAAAGTGTACAACTTAAAATTTAAAGTTGGTGTATTTACAAATCTTACTCAAGACCACTTAGATTTTCATAAAACTATGGAAAACTATTTTGAGGCTAAGACTAGACTTTTTAAAATGTGTGAAGTAGCTTTTGTAAATGTTGATGATGAGTGGGGGCAAAAACTAAGTAGTAAGTTGCCTTGTAAAGGATATACTTATTCCATTGAAAAAGATAGTGATTATAAAGCTTATGATTTAGACATTACAGATAAAAGTGCGGCTTTTTCTGTTGTTTTAGATGGAAAAGAAGAAAGATTTAAAATAAATGTACCGGGTATTTTTACTGTTTATAATACTTTAAGTTCTATTTTAGTTGCTAATGTTGTGTACGGCATTAAGCCTTATGATATAAGAAAAGTTCTTGAAAAAGGCTTAGGTGTACCCGGTCGTATGTTTACCGTTACGGACAAAGAAAACTATACTGTTGTTGTTGACTATGCACATACACCTGATGCTTTAGAGAAAGTTATTTCATCTGCTAGGAAAGTATGCAAGGGTAGAGTTGTTACTGTTTTTGGGTGTGGTGGAGATAGAGATAAAACAAAACGTCCTATTATGGGAAATATTGCTACTTCATTATCTGATTTTTCTATTATAACGTCAGATAATCCACGTACAGAAGTTCCAAGTGATATAATAAAAGATGTTGTTTCTGGTGTAGAGGTTTCAAAAGATAAGTATATCGAAGTAGTAGACCGTGAAGAAGCTATAAAATATGCTATTTCAAATGCAAAGGAAAATGACTTTATAATTATAGCTGGTAAAGGCCACGAAGACTATCAAATAATCGGTAAAGAAAAAATACATTTTGATGATGTATTAGTAGCCAAAAAATATTTAAAATAACAGGGGATAAGGGGAACTTTATGAATTTATTTACAGAAATTATTTTGCCTATTACTATAGTTTTTGGCATATCTACAGTAATTGCACCTTTTGCAATTAATTTTTTAAAAAAACTTAAAGTTGGGCAACAAGTGAGAACAGATGGACCTCAAACACACTTATCTAAAAGTGGTACACCTACTATTGGTGGTTTAATATTTTTGTTTGGTATTCTTGTTACTAGCTTATTTTTTATAGATAAAGTAAATGTTAACATTCTTGTATTTATGGCATTATGTGGAATTATTGGTTTTATTGACGATTTTGCAAAGGTTAAAAAAAAACAATCCTTAGGTTTAGATGCGAAACAAAAGATTGTTGCTCAGTTTTTAGCTTCATCAGCATTTTTGTTTTTGTTATGGGATATGGAAAGCTTAACTACTTTAATTATTCCTTTTACAAATAAAAGTATAGACTTAGGTGTTTTCTATTACCCGTTTTTTTATATTTTTACCATTGGTGTTGTGAACGCAGTTAATATAACAGATGGTCTTGACGGTTTAGCTGCTGGAGTTACTGCACTTGTAGCTATGTTTTTTGGTTTTGCTTTACTTTCTTTTGGTAGTGAAGAATATCTTTTACCTTTTATCGTATTAGGTGCTTTAGTAAGTTTTCTTATATTTAACTATAAGCCGGCTAAGGTTTTTATGGGTGATACAGGCTCCCTTGCTCTTGGGGCTTTTGTTGCAGGCATCGCAACTGTTTCTCATATGCAATTTTTTATAGTTATAGCAGGTATAATATATCTTGTCGAGTCCTTATCAGTTATGATACAAACAGGTTATTTTAAATATACAAAGAAAAAATATGGTGAAGGGCGTAGAGTTTTTAAAATGGCACCTTATCATCATCATTTAGAGAAAAAAGGTCTTGGTGAAAAGGAAATTGTATTACGTTTTTATATAATTACAACTATTGGTTGTTTAATAAGTTATCTTGCTCTATAATCTAATCAAATAAGGCGGTGAAAATATGGATATAAAAAATAAAAAAGTGCTAGTTTGTGGTTTAGGTAAAACCGGTTTTGGTGTGCTGCCTTTACTGTTAAAACTTGGTTGTACTGTTACTATACAAACACCTTCTGTAAGTCAAGAATATAATGACGCTCTTGAAAAATATATTGATATGGGTGTTTCTTTATTTATTAACAACACTCCAAACGATATAATTAAAAATTTTGATTTAGTTGTTGTATCACCGGGAATTTCCTCAGATTTACCTTTCTTTAAACTTGCAAAAGATTCAGATATAGAAATAATATCTGAAGTTGAGCTTGCGAATATGTTTTTTAAAGGTCGACTTATAGGTATAACAGGTACAAATGGCAAAACTACTACTACAACTTTAGTAGGTGAAATAATAAAAGAAGTTTTTATAGATACAGAAGTTGTAGGTAATATAGGTGTACCTTTTTCAGAAAAAGTTTTAGACAGCGAAGAAACTTCTGTTTTTGCTATAGAACTTAGTAGCTATCAACTCGAAAAAACTTTTACGTTAAAGCCTAAAACTGCAACAATTCTTAATGTTACACCAGACCATTTAGAACGTCATAAAACTATGCAAAATTATATTAGTTGTAAAGAACGAATATTTGAAAATCAAGATAATAGCGATTATTTGATTTTAAACTATGACAACAAAGAAAGTTATGATATGGTGTCAAAGGCTAAAAGTAATATAGTTTTATTTAGCAAAGAGCCTATAAGCGAAGATGGTCTTAAAGTATATGTTAAAGACGAAAAAATATATACAAATTTTTTGAAGAAAAGCACTAAAGATAACGATTTAGTGGAAAGACTTCAAGAAGATAAAAAAATTATTAATTTATCGGACATAACATTGTTAGGGGAACATAATATAGAAAATATTTTAGCTTCCATAGCTTTAACTTTGCCTCTTGGGGTGTCTGTTGAAGTTTTAGAAGATGTTATATCCCACTTTAAAGGTGTAGAACACCGTTTAGAGTTTATAAAAATTATACATGGTGTAACTTTTATAAATGATAGTAAAGCTACAAATCCAGACTCATCTATTAATGCTATAAAATCTATTAATCAACCTATAATCTTAATAGTTGGTGGATATGATAAAAACTTACCTATTTTTGAATTTGTAAAAGAAATTACAAAAAAAGTTAAGCATCTCATTATAATAGGTGAAACAAAGGATAAGTTTGTAAATAGTTGTTTGAAAATAGGATATACAGATTTTACTGTTTGTGAAAGTCTTGAGTCTGCTGCACTTGAAGGGTTTAAAGTTGCAAAACCGGGAGATTGTGTTTTACTTTCACCTTCTTGTTCAAGCTATGATATGTTTGATAACTTTGAGCATAGAGGAAAAGTGTTTAAAGAGGCTATTCATAAACTTAGGGGGTAAAAAATGAGGACTTCTGATGAAAGAGAAAAAAGAAGAAAAGAATTATCCTCAAAAGATAGAAACTTAAATCGAAATAATTTAAGTGGAGTAAGAAGTACAGAAAGAAATAGAGAAAGAAATAGAGAAAGAAATACGAGTAACTATAGTAATAGAGATAAACTTAAACAAGACGATAGCTACACGAAAATAGGTAGTAATGCAGATAAAAGAAGACGTGAATATGAAGTAAAGGCTAAAAGTTCTTCTAAGGGTAAAGTAGTTTCAAATCCGAGTAACTCTTTACCTAGCAAAAATCAAGAAAAAGTAAAAAGAGTTAAAAAGACTAAAAAAAGTCAGAGAGATACAGTTGTTGCAACTGTAGGTAATGTAGATGCCATCTTAGTTACTGTAATTTACATATTAGTTTTTTTTGGGATAGTTATGATATATTCTGCAAGTAACTATAATGCAAGACACAATTTTGGCAACCCATACCATTTTGCGTCAAGACAGCTTATGATTGCTATTGCAGGTTTAGTCATAATGCATATTTTATCGACTGTTGATATTTTTGAATATACGTTTTTAAGCAAAAATAAGTTACCATATATTATATTTATAACTTCCATAGTATTACTTATTGCAGTTATATTTGTCGGTACTACAGCAAATGGACAGTCAAGATGGTTGTATATACCCGGTACAAAGATAGGTATGCAACCTTCAGAGGCGGCAAAACACGCTCTTATTATTTTTTTGGCATACTATCTATCTGTAAATCAACATAGGCTTAAAAGTTTTAAATTTTATTTGCAAGTTATAGGTATCATTGCTATTCCTACAGGTTTAACTATAATTTCAAACTTAAGTACTGGTATTATTCTTTTTGTTATCGGTGTTGGTATGGTTTTTATAGCTAGTCCATATTTTGCAAGACTAGTTGCTGTTGGGGCTGCTGGTGCGGCAGCTTGTGCTGGTATATTACTTACATATTTAAAGTTTAATACAGATTATCACAATGCTCGTTTTTTAGCGTGGCAAGATCCTTTTGCTTATGCTCAAAGTATAGGATTTCAGACTGTACAATCATTACTTGCTATAGGTAGTGGTGGTGCTTTTGGTCTTGGTATCGGTAAGGGACGACAAAAGCTTTACTATATACCAGAGAGCCATAATGATATTATATTTGCAGTTATATGTGAGGAGTTAGGTTTTGTAGGTGCTACGTTGTTGCTTCTAATTTTTTGTATACTCTTTTGGCGTGGTATTAAGATAGCTATAAATGCAAAAGATATGTTCGGTACATTAATAGCTTCTGGGGTAACCATTATGTTAGCTGTACAAACTATTATAAATGTTTCTGTTACTACAAACACAATACCAAATACTGGTATAGCTTTACCTTTTATAAGTTATGGTGGTACAAGTATTTTATTTTTACTTATTATGATGGGTGTTGTTCTAAGTATATCAAGATATAGTCGATTTAACGACTAATAAATTTTCAGTAAGGTGTAAAATGTTTTTAAAAAGACTGGAATTACAAGGTTTTAAATCTTTTCCAAATAGAACAAAAGTGCAATTTAACAAAGGTGTTACTGCTATTGTTGGGCCTAATGGGAGTGGGAAAAGTAATATATTAGATGCTATTTTATGGGTTTTAGGAGAACAATCTGCTAAAACCCTACGTGGCGTTAAGATGGAAGATATAATATTTAGTGGTACTGAAAATCGTAAACCTATGAGTTATGCAGAAGTATCTATTGTTATTGATAATAGTGATAAATTTTTTAATGTGGAATATGAAGAAGTTATCGTTACACGTAAAGCTTTTAGAAGTGGCGATAGTGAATATTTAATTAATAATAAGCAATGTCGATTAAAAGATATTAATGAACTTTTTATGGATACAGGTATAGGTAAAGACGGATATTCTATTATATCTCAAGGTAAGGTAGAAGAAATCGTAAGTACAAAGGGTAATGATAGAAAACAGTTTTTTGATGAGGCTGTGGGTATCGTAAAGTATCGTAGTAGAAAAAATGATGCTTTATCAAATCTTAAAAAAGAACATGAACATTTAGTTCAGGTGGATATTTTAATAAATGAACTTGAATTACAAATAGGACCTCTTGAGAGAAAAAGCAATAAGGCTAAGGAGTTTTTAAAGCTTGAAGATGAACTTAGAGTTTCTGAAATATCAAAGTTTGTACTTGATGTACAAGTTATACAAAAAGATGTTGATGCTTTAAAAAAAGACATTGCTATTGCAAATTTGGAACTTGATAAATATAATCATCTTTTAGGAAAAGAAGAAGAAAAAGGTGATGAAATATCAAAAAATATAGAAGAATGTGAAGAAACGAAAGATATTTTAAACAAAAATATTAATGGTTTTGAAATAGAAATAAACACGATACAAGGTGAAATTAAACTTCTTAAAGAAAGTATTTTATATTTACGCAACGAAGAAAAAAGGCTTAAAAGTGATATTGAGAAAAAACTCAACCAAAAAGCAATATATGAAAATGATATAAATAATATAAATATATACATATATAGTAAAAAAATCGAAAATCAAACAATATAAGAAAATATGAGAGAATTTGAATATGTTTATAAATAAAGTCTTGAAAATTTCGGTAAGTTAGATAAATATAAAGATACCATTACTACTTCTTTTGTAGAGGTAAATACAATTAAAAATTAACTTGCTATTGATTTAATGAGTTTACAACAAAATTTATCTTATAAAGAAGAAATGATAGGCAACAAGAGGAACGAATATAGTACTAGTAAAAATTCTTTAAAAGATAAAGATTTAACAAAGCAGGTTAACAACAAAAAAATTGTTGGCTTAAATCAAGATTTTGATAAAGTATCTTTTGTGTTTTCAAAGTTAAAAGATGAGTTGGAAAAAGAAAATAATGCACTAAAAGAATATGAACAAGATGAAAAAGAAAAAACAAATCAATATGATACATTAAATAATCGTATCAATTTTCTAAAATCCTTAGAAGAAGAGTTAGAAGGTGTGGCACATAGTGTAAAGTATATTTTAGACAAAAAGCCAAAGGGTGTTATTGACATTTTAGGGAATTTGTTAACTGTTCCTAAGGATTATCTCCTTGCTATAGATACATCTTTAGGTGGTGCATTGCAAAATATTGTAGTTGAAGATGAAGATGTAGCAAAGGAATGTGTCAATTTATTAAAAAATGAAAATAAGGGTAGGGCTACTTTTTTACCCTTATCTGCTATGAAAAATCGTAGGCTGACTACAGAACTAAAAGAGGAACAGGGATTTTTAGGCTTAGGTGTTGATTTAATATCCTTTGATAAAAAATATACTGCTGTTTTTGAAAATCTATTAGGTAATGTTGCTGTTGTTAAAGATATGGAAAGTGGCATAGAAATATCTAAAAAGTATAAGCAAAGCTTTAGAGTTGTTACACTTGATGGACAAACTTTCAATATTGGTGGCTCTATAACAGGTGGTTCTAAAAATGTAAAATCAAATAGCATTTTAGCTCGTAAAGAAGAACTTCAAAGTGGTCTTAAAAAGTTAGAAAAACTTAAAGTTGAGTTAGATGCAATCAAATATGACTATAGTATTTTTTTAGAAAAAAATAAAGAAAAAGAAAAGCTTTTAGAAACTTATCTTACAAAATATAACGACTTAACCTATACTATTAAGGATTTAACTTTTTTAAACTTAAGAGTTGAAGATGAATATAATAGTTTAAGTGAAAATATATTAGAAATAGAAAAAAGCTTAAGTCTTTTAGAAAAAGAAAAAGAAGAGTTAAGCGTTCTTATAAGTTATAAAGAAGAAGAAATACATAAAAATGAAGTAGAACATAGTAAGCTTGAGGAAGAAATAAATGATTTAAATTCTACTTATGAAAAAGGACAAAAAATTAAAAATAATTTTTTTGAGGAGCTTGGTAACTTCAAAATTCAGCTTGCTGAAATATCAAATATACTAAATGGCTATTATCAAAGGATAATAGAACTTAAGGGCTTTATAGAAAACTTAGAAAAGGAAATCGAAGTTTGGGATATGGATATCAAAAAGTGTTTAGAGGATATATCTACAAAAGATACTAATATAGTAA
>JBKECM010000085.1:0-9000 GCA_047974615.1 Lachnospirales bacterium | reverse complement strand
AAATGACTTTGGCCCGTTGGTCAAGCGGTTAAGACACGGCCCTTTCACGGCTGTAACATGGGTTCGATTCCCATACGGGTCATTTTTTGGCGCCATGGCCAAGTGGTAAGGCACGGGTCTGCAACACCCTCATCCCCGGTTCAAATCCGGGTGGCGCCTTGCTATGTATTATTAAAACCGATTAATGTCGGTTTTTTTTGTTTGAAAAAATATTTTGTAATGTGCCATTCCTTGAATTTTGCAACGTTGCCAGTTGAATTTTTTTCTTACTTAAAGTAAAAAATAAGTGCTAGCTAATATAATAAAAGAGGACTATGCTATAAACGCATAGTCCTCTTTTATTATATTAAATACTATTTTTTATATTCAGATATTGTTATTTTTTCGATTATTACATCTTCTAAAGGTTTGTCTGTACTTGAGTCTGTTTCTACTAAAGAAATGCTATCAACAACTTCTTGACCATCGATAACTTGACCAAAAATTGTATATCCGTAGTCTAAAAATGTCATTCCTCCAACTTCTTTATATTTATTTAAGGCTTCTTCTGTAAAAAGTTGTTCAGCTGTAATTGTATTAAGATAAGCATCACTATAAGTCATTTCAGATAGCCCAACTTCATTTATTAAGGCATCTAAAGACGTTCTAAGGTTTTTTAAATAGTCTTCTGATGTATTTGGAACAATATAAAACTGGCTACCGTTTGTATCTTCTCCTGCGTTTGCCATAGCTAAAGCACCTGTGAAGTGATGTGCATTTGCATTAATTTCATTTTCAAAAGGTTCTCCCCATATACTTTCGCCGCCAGTACCAGTGCCTGTAGGGTCACCACCTTGTATAACAAAGTCTTCTATAACTCTATGGAAAATAGTACCATCATAATAACCTTCTTTACTTAAAGTAATAAAGTTTTCTACTGCTTTTGGAGCATATTCAGGTAAAAATTTTACACTAAAGTTGCCATAGTTTGTTTCTATAGTAGCTATTGTGTCACCTTCAGCCGGTTCTTCAAATTGCAGTAAAGCTGTGTTGCCCTCTTTTATAGCGTAAAGTTGATCTGTATATGGTTGGTTTAGTGCTATATTTTCTGCTACAGACTCAGCTGTTTCAAGTAAGTATATTACATTTATATCAAGTAAATCATTATAAATAAAACCTATTTGATAAAGTTCGGCAATATCTTCCTGTGAATAGAAATTGTTGCCATTAATATTTAAAGTATCAAGGGTGTACACGTCGTCTTCTGCGTAAAGTGTTGTTTCTATTTCTTTAACCGTAAATGTAGTATCTTCAAAATTATCATACTCTACACCTGTATATTCGTATGTTTCTGAAAAATCTATAACTATAGATTTTTTTTCTTGATCCCATACTAAATTATTTTTATAGCCTAAATAATCCAATATTGATGCTATATCTCTCAAGCGATAATATTTTGTGTCATTATCGTTATATGCATATAATGAGAGTGGTTCTTCTGTGTTTAAAACTGAATCTTCTAATGTATATAGTGCTTTTACATTGATTTCTTGTAGTGATGTTTCTTCTGCTGAAACTATAGAAGATAGGATAAAAGATGACATTATTGTAAGTGTCGTAAGTTTAATAAATTTTTTCATTTGATTACCTCGCTAAGTTTATTCTACTGTTACAGATTTTGCTAAGTTACGTGGTTTGTCTACATCGTGTCCTAGTTGTATAGAAAAATGTAATGCAATAAATTGTTGTATAATATTACTTAAAATTGGAACTAATAAAGTGTGTGTTGATGGTATCAATATTATATCATCACTTATACTTTGAACTTCTTCGCTAAGTTCTTGGGTTATGCATAAAACCTTTGCACCACGAGCTTTACATTCTTGAAGATTTGATACTGTTTTTTCTATTACATTTTGTTGTGTTGCTACACCTACAACAAGACTTCCATTTTCTAAAAGAGCTATAGGGCCATGTTTAAGTTCGCCTGCCGGATATGGCTCACAATGAATATAAGCAATTTCTTTTAGTTTTAGAGCACCTTCTAAACACGTAAAGTAGTCTATACCACGACCAATATAAAATACATTTTTTGAGCCTTTATATTTTTCCACTACATTTGATACTGTAGTTTCAAGGTCTAATGTCTTAAGAGCTAATTCAGGTAGGTTTTCTAAAGCAACTTTTAGTTCATTATATTCATTCATAGTAATACGGTTTAATGTTAAAGCAAAATGAATAGCTATTAAATATAGTGCTACTACTTGAGATGTATAAGCTTTTGTACTTGCTACTGCAATTTCTGGACCTGCTAAAGTATAAAATGTATCATCTGCTTCACGTGCTATACTTGAACCTAAAACGTTTACTATAGATAATACACGTGCTTGTTTATCTTTTCCAAGTCTAAGTGCAGCTAAAGTATCTGCTGTTTCACCGGATTGCGATACTAAGATAAGTAAAGTTTTGTTATCTATAATAGGTGAGTTATATCTAAATTCACTTGCTACTTCACAAATAACAGGTATTTTTGTAAGTTTTTCTATGGCATACTTACATAGATTACCTGCATAGGCTGCTGTACCACAAGCTACTATATAGATTTTATTAATATTTTCTAAGTCTTCTTTTGTAAGGCTTATATTATCTAAAGATATTGAATTTTCTAGCAATCTACCTGATAATGTGTCACGAATAACTTTTGGTTGTTCATATATTTCTTTTGTCATAAAGTAGTCATAGCCACCTTTTTCAGCAGATGCAACGTCCCATTCAATATGCTTTAATTCTTTTTCAACTATCTTTTTATTTAGGTCATAAATTTTAATATCATCACTTGTTAAAACAGCTACTTCGTTATCATCAAGAAAGTACATATCTCTTGTATTTTCAAGTATGGGTGTAATATCTGATGCTATAAAGTTTTCATCTGAACCTTTACCTAAAACAAGGGGACTATCTTTTTTTATACAGTATAGTGTATTCTTTTCTTCTCGGTCAAGTATACCAAGAGCGAAAGCACCTCTTAATATTTCTGCTAGTTTAAATACAATATCAAAAATATGCAAACCTTCTTTTTTGTACATATCTATAAGGTGTGCTATTGTTTCTGTATCTGTTTCAGATACAAATTTATACCCTTTTTCTATAAGCATTTTTTTCAATGAGATATAGTTTTCTATTATACCATTATGAACGACGTAAATTGTTTTAGTTTCGTTACAATGTGGGTGTGCGTTTAAAACAGAAGGTACACCATGTGTTGCCCCTCTTGTATGACCTATTCCTATTGTGCCACTTAAATCTTTGTTTTCCAAAAGTAATTCAAGGTTTTTTATACGACCTTTTTCTTTTATTGATATTATTTCATTTTCTGCATTTATGGCTATACCAGCAGAGTCGTAACCTCTATACTCAAGTTTCTTTAGACCATCTATTAGTATGTTACAAGCATTTCTTTTACCTACGTATCCTACGATACCACACATAAGATTTACTCCTTTTTTAAAAATATTTGTATAAGTTAGTATAAATAAATCTTTAAATTTAACTAACTTAGTATATCATATATATATGTGTATGACAACAAATTTATATGAGTATAGTATAAAAAAAGTGTGTCAATACTGTGTCAAAGCAACTTGAAATTATTTAAAATTACTCACAACATTTATATTTTTTAATTCTAATATTTTTTGTTCATTAAGTACTAATTCACAAAAGGCTTTTTCTTTTGTGTCCGGCATAGTTAACTCAAAATCTTTTACTATACCATTTTTTAATAAGTCCTCTACAGTTTTACTATCTATATCTTTGTTGTACATTTTCAGTTGATTTTTCCAAATTGAAAATTTACATTTATTTTTCCAATTTGAACAAAAAAAACTTTTACTATTTTCCAATATACTTCCATTTTCGCAAATAGGGCAATTTCCTATTTTTTTTGAGGAGTTTGAAGACTTTTTAGATTTATAGTTTTCTTCTGGAAAATTGACCTCTTTATGACTACTTGTTGTTGTTACAAGGTATGTAACGTATCTATATATACTTTCCATAAACTTTTCAGGTAACATTTCTCCTTTTGAAATTTTATTTAAACCTCTTTCCCATTTACCTGTTGTTGAAGGAGATTTTAACTCATCGGGACATACCTCAATAAGTTTTATACCTTTTTCTGTTGGCTCCAATATTTTTCCATTTCTTACTATATAACCTACTTGTATAAGTCGTTCTATTATGGCGGCTCTTGTAGCTGGTGTTCCTATGCCGTTTTCCTTTAGTTGTTCACGTAAGTCTTCATCTTCTACAAATTTTGTAGGGTTTTCCATAGCACCTAAAAGTGAGGCTTCGTTATATTTTGCCGGAGGTGTTGTTTTTTTATCTTCCTTTGTTAATTCAGATAAAATAAGGGTATCACCTTTTTTAACCGTTGGTAATACTTGATTGTCTTTATCTTTATCTTTTTCGTCAGTATATAGTTCACGCCAACCTAAAGATATTACAGTTTGCCCTTTTGTTAAAAAAATTTCATCTTCTACAGTACATTCAATAACTGTAGAGTTATAAACATAGTCTGGGTAAAAAACAGAAAGAAATCTTTTTACTATAGTATAAAAAACTTTTAACTCATCTAAAGTTAAAGAAGAATTTAGCTTTCCTGTAGGAATAATTGCGTGGTGGTCTGTTATTTTTTTATCGTCAAAAATCCTTTTTGTATATTCTATTTTACTATTTAAAAGGTAAGAAGTATATTTAGAAAATTTATCGTTTTTATCTAAATTTTTAATTAAGGGTAAAATTGTACTTTTCATATCGTTTGATAAATAACGACTGTCTGTTCTTGGATAGGTTATAACTTTTTTGCTCTCATAAAGACTTTGTGCTATATCTAATGTTTTTTTTGCTGAGAAAGCAAATTTGCTATTACACTCTCTTTGTAGTTCTGTTAAGTCAAAAAGTAGTGGTGCTTTTGTATTTTTTTTAGTGTTTTTTATAGATTTTACTGTACCTATTTTGCCTTTAAGTTTTTCTATTAAAGCCATGCAATCTTCTTCTTTAGCTATTTTATGACTTTTTTCTTTTTCGTTATACCATTTGCCTATAAAATTTTCAGAATTTTCCTTTGACGTGAAAGTACCATTAAGTTCATAGTAAGGTTCACTTACAAAGTTTAATATTTCTAAATGTCTTTCTACTATTATGGCTAAAGTTGGAGTTTGTACTCGTCCTACACTAAGTAAAACGTTATGTTGTAGAGTAAATGCTCTTGTTGCGTTCATACCTACAAGCCAATCTGCTTCACTTCTACATTTTGCTGAATAATATAGGTTATCGTATGTTGTGCCTTCTTTTAAAGTATCAAACCCTTTTTTTATTGCTTCATCTGTCATTGAAGATATCCATAGTCTTTTAAAAGGCTTTGTACATTTTGTAATTTCATAGATATATCTGAAAATAAGCTCGCCTTCGCGTCCTGAGTCGGTCGCACATATTAAGCTTTTTATATTTTCATCTTTTATAAGTTTATGCAATACAACTAGCTGTTTACGTGTGTTCGTAACAGCTTTAAGTTCCATTTTTTTTGGTATTATAGGTAATGTATCTTTGTTCCATTTTGAATATTTTTTATCGTAGTCTTCAGGTTCACATAATGTTACAAGGTGACCAACTGCCCATGAAATAACATACTCATCGTTATGAATAAATCCATCACCTTTTCTTGAACAACCTAATACTTTACCTATATCTCTTGCCACAGAAGGTTTTTCTGCTATAATCAAAATTTTTGACATAATATTTCTCCAAAATATATATTTTACAATATTGCCATTGTACTTAGTTTAACAGATTTTCAGTGAAATTTCTACATTAAACTTGACATTGATGAAAAAAGCGTTTAAAATTAATAGAGAAAATATTTTTATAATATTTTAATAAATTTGAGGTGAATTATGCGCAATTATGAAATAGTGTCTGATAGCTCTAGCGATTTAGACTTGAAGTTTATAAAGGAAAATAATATAAATATTGTACCTTTTTCTGTATCTTTTGATGATAATACTTATTATAGAGAAAATATAGATATAACAGTAGATGAGTTTTATAAAAAACTTGTTACAACTACAAGTGTAAAAACTTCTCTCCCTTCTATTCAAGCTTATTTGGACGTGTTTACTCCTATAGTCGAAAAAGGAAATGATGTTTTGTGTATATGCTTATCTTCAAAGTTAAGTGGTTCTTATCAAAGTGCTGTTAATGCTAAAGAAATCTTAAATGAAGAATATCCTGATGCAGTTATTAATATTATAGACTCAAGAAGTGCTACAGGTGGTCAAGGGCATATAGTTAAAGAAGCCTTATGGGGTAAAGTTAATGGGCTTTCTATAGAGGAAAATAAAATTAAGCTTGTAAATATTTTAAAAAGTACTAAAATTTATTTTACTTTGGATACTTTAGAGTATTTATCAAGAGGTGGACGCATAGGTAAAGGGGCTGCTTTAGCTGGAACTTTACTTGATATAAAGCCAATACTTTCTTTAGATGAGGGTGAAATCCAACCTGTTGGTAAAATACGTCGCCGCAAAAAAGCTATTGAACAAGTAATGCTTGTTGTTACTGAAGAAGTAAAGAAATTGGGTGGTAACTGCAACATTTATGTTTGTGCTAGTGAGTTTAACCAAGAGGCTTTTAATTTTTTTGAAGAAGTTAAAAATCGTTTTAATTTAGAAAAGATAAATATGTATCGTGTTGGTGTTACAATAGGTGTGCATACTGGTCCTGGCGTTTTAGGCATAGGTGTTTCATTAAAATAATTGTATAAGATAAGAGTGGGGATTATCTCTACTCTTTTTAAATGAATAGCATTTTAAATTTATAGTAAAAGAGGTATATTTTTTGAGAGTATTATCATATGAAAAGTTATTACAAGAAAATAAAAAAACAATTTTAGTTGATGTTAGAACACCGAATGAATATTTTGAAGACCATATACCAACTGCTGTAAATATACCACTTTTTAGCAATGAAGAACATGCTATGGTAGGTACTTTATATAAACAAGTAACTGTAAAAGAGGCTAAAGTTAAAGGTTTAGAATTTGTAGCTAGTAAGCTTACAAACTTGTATAACGATTTTTTAAGTCTTTGGGAAGAAAATCAAGGATATCAAATCGTTGTTTACTGTGCAAGAGGTGGTATGCGTTCTACTTCTATTGGGCAGTTGTTGTCGACTCTTGGAATGAATATCATAAAAATAGATGGTGGCTATAAAAAATATCGTCAATATGTAAGAGAAAACCTTGATAATGAGCTTAATAAAGTCAAATTTTGCACTTTATATGGAAAAACGGGGTGCAGTAAAACAAAAATACTACAATATTTAGAAGAAAAGGGCTATGATACTCTTAATTTGGAAGGTTTTGCAAATCATAGAGGCTCATTACTTGGCCATATTGGACTTGATGAGCAATATACTCAAAAAAAATTCGAGTCTTTACTATTTTATAAATTACTTAATCGTAAAAGTGATTTACTTTATACAGAAGGCGAAAGTAAACGTATAGGCAAAGTTATTTTACCTGAACTTTTATATCACAAACTTATTACTGAAAGTCAGATTGAAATTATATCACCTATTAAAACACGTGTTAAAGAAATAAAAGAAGAATATATTAATGAAAAATTTTCTAGTGAAGACGTTTTAGCTTCCTTAGATAGAATGAAAACTTATATGAGTAATAAAAATTATGAATTGTTTGTTTCTTTACTTGAAGAAAAAAAGTATGATGAACTAATAGAAGAACTTATGGTTTCATATTATGACAATGTTTATAATGATAAACATAATCATATTATTGGTGAAGTTGTTTTTGATGGTGATTTTGAGAGAACTATAAAAAATATATTTGAGCTTTCTAATAATATAATTAATTAAAATAAAAAAATTAATATGTACTTGCACAGACAATATGTCCTACTAATATAATTTATGTATAGCAAAGTGTTACATAAAAAGTAGGAGGTGTTGTTTTGTATTTTCTTAAGCCACTTTCTACAGAAGATGAAGCTATACTTTTAAAGCAATATTTTGAAGGTGAGCCAAAGGAACAGGAAGTAGCTAAAAATAAACTAATAGAACACAACTTGCGTTTAGTCGCACACTTTGCTAAAAGATATTATGATTCTAGTGTTGAAAATTTTTACTATGACTATGAAGAACTAATTTCTATCGGTATTATTGGTTTAATAAAAGGTATAAATACCTATAGTGTTGATAAAAAAACAAAACTTTCTACTTATGCAGGTAGATGTATTGAAAATGAACTTAGAATGCACCTTAGAGTAAAGAAAAAATATACTTCTGATGTTAGTATAAATGAACCTCAAAATATTGACTTTGAAGGTAATGAAGTTACTTTACTTGATAAGCTTGTAGATGAAAAAACTGATGTAGAAGAAGATGTGCATACAAAAATTCAAATCGAAATGCTTATGAAAAATTTTGATAAAGTTTTAGATGAGAGAGAAAAACACATTATAATAAAGAGATATGGCTTAAAATGTAGAGAATATACTCAAAAAGAAATAGCTAAAGAACTTGATGTAAGTAGAAGTTATGTGAGTAGAATTGAGAAAAAAGCCTTAGAAAAACTTAGAAAATCTCTATGTTAAGACTTTAAAAAAGAGATATAATCTTCAATGTTGAAGATTATATCTCTTTTAAATTATTCAGCGATTGGGTAAACAGAAACTTGTTTCTTATCTCTACCTTTTCTTTCGTATCTTACACGACCATCAACTAAAGCAAAAAGAGTATCATTACTACCTTTACCTACGTTGTTACCTGGATGTATACGAGTACCTTTTTGTGTATAAAGAATGTTACCAGCTCTAACTACTTGACCGTCTGCTCTTTTAGCACCAAGTCTTTTAGACTCAGAATCACGACCGTTTTTAGAAGAACCAACACCTTTTTTATGAGCAAAAAATTGTAAGTTTAAATTAAGCATTATTGCACCTCCTC
>JBKECM010000050.1:0-1822 GCA_047974615.1 Lachnospirales bacterium | reverse complement strand
ACACTTAAACAATAACCCAAGAGTGCAAAATTCTAAAACTACTTATTTTCTTAAAAACAATAAGTTTGAAAGTTCACATCAGAACTCTCAACCACCTTATATTCACGGCTTTCCACCCTTTTCCTACCCCTCAACACTTGTATCCCATACGACCTATTAACTTTCATTAATATACCATTATTGATACAAGGATTTACTGGGTGCGTTGGTATATATTGCAAGTAAATATGAAAAGTTATTTTAATATTAGTTTTTAGTGATAGTAAATAATAAGAAAGACTTACGAGATTTGTATTTTGATACAACCTAGTAAGTCTTTTTTATATAAATATATTTAATATAAAAAGAGCTAGTATAACCCAGATTAAAATGATAGGGATTGCATAATACCACTTTTTAGGCTTACCATTGGCCCACAATTTTTCGGCGTATACAGTGTTTTTATCCCATATTTCTTTGGGAATTAGTTTTACTGCTAGTGCAATTAGGGCAGGTAGTAAAATAACATCATCTAAGTAGCCTAGAACGGGTATAAAGTCTGGGATTAGGTCTATTGGTGATAAGGCGTATGCAATGGTTAGAACACCTATTAATTTAGCTAAGAAGGGTGTGTCTTTATCTTTGAGTGATAGAAATAAAATCGGTATATCAGACTTAATTTTTTTTGCTCGTGCCTTTAAATCCATAATTGCTCCTTTAGTTAGATTGTTAATATATTATATCTACTCAAAATCTGCATAAGAAATATTAATACAGATTTTGTTTCAATTTTATTTCAGAAACTGAATAAATGTTCTAAATCGTGTATAATTATATCGTATCTTCAATTAGATTTCAAGAAATTTCATCATATTTAAGCCTTGTATAAGCAAGGCTAAATTCTTTATTAAAATAAATCACTATGAGTACCCGTTCTCGTTAAGTACAAAATAAGTTCTGTTTCTGACACTTCATAAACTAATAACCAGTCCGGTGTTATATGACATTCCCTGCAACCTTTGTAATTACCAATTAATTGATGATCTCTATATTTCGGTGGTAAATCTTCTCCATTTGCCAATATTTTTAACACTTCTGTCAAAAGTTCTATTTTATATCCACGTTTTTGAACCTTTTTTAAATCCTTTTGAAATTTGTTAGTTGGGATTATTTTGTACATTAGCCTAGCAAATCCTCCATCATATCATCAACACTATCATACGACTTATAGTTATTAGGATTTTGTTTCATTACTTCAACTTCCTTAATAGCCTCAATAGTTTCATTATTTGGAGTTTGTATTCCTATTTCAAAGGGTATTTTTTGTTGTCTAACTGCTTGTGATAAAAATACAGTTAGAGCAGTTGTCATATTCATACCAAGATAACCAAACAACTCCTCAGCTTCTCTTTTTAAATTACTATCAATTCTTACACTAACACTTTCTTTTCCCATATTAAACACCTCTTTCAATTTTATTATTTGTAAGTATTATACCATACATTAGCAATACAATTCAACATATTATACTACTAATTTATGCGTTAACTTCAATTTTCGTACCATCTTTAAACAAAACATCAACCCTATTATCTTTATAAACCACAATGTTCTCAAGCAAACTACCCCAAAGGCTATCATCAAACTCGGTTATTGCTCCATCCCTGCTCGTTAGCTTCGCTAACTGGTCGGGTGTCCAAGCTATTTGTTTTTTAAGCACTTTGATGAAATTACCTAAAATCTCATTCCTTGACAAGTTGTCTGCTATTTTAGTTTCAAGGCTTGTAGCCTTTTCTTTTAAGCTCTCATACTTCAAAACTAAACTGTTATATCTTTCTTGATA
>JBKECM010000030.1:0-4836 GCA_047974615.1 Lachnospirales bacterium | reverse complement strand
ATTTTTATCTAACTTATCAAAATCAAATGTAAGATGGTCATCACCATAATAAATATCTTCTTTTTCAGCTCGTTTGTCAATAAAAAGTAAAGTCTTTATTTTTCTTTTTTCTAAAAAGGTTTTTAATATTTTACCTGCTCCTAAATAACCGTATATGTATATCTCATTGTAATCATAAATTTTTATCTCATTATCATTATCTTTAAAATTTAAAAAATTCTCTTTATTCATCTCTTTAATCCTCACTTTATCTTTTTATTACTACATTATATAAATTTTAGTAAATTAAAATTAGTCTTACCATATTATCTTGTTTGTAAAAATAGCAACTAAATAATCTTTCTTAGTACTTAAATTACCTATGCCTTTAACTTAATGATAATATTTTTTAAACCATAGGTATCTGACCTTCTTTAAATATTGGTGGATTTTCTAGTAAAAAATAATAATCTTTTTTTAAATTTTCTATACAAAATTCAAAAGCTTCATTTGCATCTAAAACATATATATTACTTCTCTCCAAAGGCGAAATTTTTAGTAACCCTGCATTTTGAAAAATTTCTGTATTTTTTTTTGAGTTATATTTAATTTCATAATTTAAGTAACGTACATGACAACAAATCGGTGTGTCTATTTCAACGCCATCTCTATAAACCTTAGTTGTATATAATTTATTATATAGATGAGGTAAACACATAGAATGTTCAGCGTGATGTGCAAAAGTCAATGCACGCAAATCTATTCCAATAAACACCAACTTGCCTTTTAGACGCATAATTCTATCCCATGGTGTATCATATCCGTAAGAATATCCTGTGTTGCCACCAACTATAAATTTTGCATTTTTACCTATTGCACAAATAGAGGTAATAGGATTAATACTTCTTTCTCTTGATTTATCCTCAAGACAATATTTAGCAAAAATTCCTAATTCACTTGAACAACTACTACGTACTATATCAAATTCTTGATTTTTTCTTGCATATTCATAAAAATAGGCTGGTGTACACATTGTACCATCTTCACCAATAACTTCAAAAATAATTTCTTTAACCCTACGACAAATTTCATTGCTATCATTTTCTATATCCGTCCATCTACCTATCAAGCCCATATTTGAATGAACTAATATTGTATCACCATAACCTATTCCTGCATTAATCAAAGATTGTTTAAACAATTCTTTATTCATATTTAACCTATCTCCCTACTTAACTCTAAAATTAAATCATATCCGTCCCAAAGAACATCAAAATTTAAAGTTTCTCCTAGTTTTACGACTCTGTCAATACCCCATACGCCGTTTTCCATTAACATTTTGCGTACTTCTTCGTTATCAAATCCATAAGTTGCTAATGTTTGAGTTTTTCTTTGACACAAAGAAATTATATCATTTATTTTTTTTGTTTCGTATTGTAAGAAAAATCCACTATTATAATTCATTTTTAATATATCTGAATTTAATTCTTTTATATCTATAATTGTCATTAAACTATTTGAATAAATGTTTTCAGAAAAACCATCAATTCCTTCAGAAAAAATAATATATTCTTTAACTAATTTATCCATAATTTGAATTGGTTGAATTTCATATTTTTCTTTGACTAATAAATGTAATTCATTCCAAAAAATTTTTTTTGCATTTTCTAAAATTTTTTCATCATCAAAATACCATACCAAAAGTTTTGGTGATGTACAAGCATTTTGGTCATTTAAGTATGTATCATTATAAAATCTATTTGCAATTAATTTTTTATTTTTTTCTTCTAAATAATCTTCTGCATTTATTAGCAAAAAGGAATATCTATCAAAAAAACATATCTCTTTACCATATGAAGGTAATTCTGATTTTCTTATATTACTTATTGTTTTATCTCCGCCCCATATAATACGTACATTTGCAATACTAGAAAAATAGTCCGTAACTTCTTTTTGATTTTTATATTGTATAATAAAAATCTTAAGATTTATTTCTGGAAAAAAACATAAGGTTTCTTTCATTAGTTTTATTAATAACAAAACTTGAGAAAATTCTTTACTGGAAATTTTCACAATATTTGTATTACCACTTAATAATCCACACACAAGAGAGTATGCAAAATTAAGTGGAACGTTTGAAGGTGCTATATGAAAAATAATTCCTCTGCCTAATCTATTAGATGTAGAATATTTTTTATATATATTTAAAATATTACTTTTTCTAATCCAAAAACCAAAAGATATTAAATCTGTATATTCTTTGCCCTCATTTAAAATTTTTTTTGATAAAGAATCTAAAAAATCTATTACACTATCATCAAAGATTTTTAAAACGGGCTTATTTATTATATTTGTCAATACTCTTTCATCATTTATTAAATAATTTATATCTAGTCTTTCTACATCTATATTAATCACACCCTTATCACTATAAGAAATTTTTTAATAAAGCTACTATTTTTTACAAGGTAAATTTATCATTTTTACTTTACAGTTTCTCCATATGTATCACTACAACCTCTAATTTCAGCACTTTTAATTCTTCCATTGATTTTGAAATATTTACCCATTCTTCCACATTTACAATCATCAATTCCTAATAGTGTACCCATATCCTCAGTAAGTAAAGAATGACCAGGATAAGACTTAGCAACAGTAGAGATTACTTGGATTATACCCTCATCTCCAGTATTCATTTCAGAAAAATCAAAAGGGTTTCTAATTATAATATCTGAAAAATTACTACAATGTAAGTGACCTTCTTTACACTCCATATAAATTGAACCCGTCTGCTCCACCATTCCATAATAATTATGTACTTTTGAAAGATTTGTGTACTCTTTTAATTCTTTTTTAAAAATATCATTGGAAATATTTAATTTTTCAAGTTTTTTGAAGCCACCACCATGAATTAAAATACCATTTTTTAAGTCAATATTTATTTTTTCATTTACCAATGACATATAAAATTCCCATACCATAAATGTAAAACCAAATATCATAAATTCTTCTTTACCAAATTCATTCAAAAAATTTGTAATGGCCTCTAGGTTTATACTCATATCATCATTTAATGCATAAATTCTTTTTGTCCCAAACATAGAAAATCCAAGTATTCCAGCACCTCTCGCCGAAAACATTTCTCTATTTTTTAAAACAGAAGGGCTATCAATAATAAGCAAGGGTAGTCTATTTTTTTCAAAAAAAGATGATACAATTTTCGCCAAAACTTTTTGTTGATAACTAACCGTTTCTTTATCCAAATAAATTTTTGATGGTGTTTGTCCGCTTGTACCGGAAGATGTTGTAATTTTAAAAATTTCTTCTTTAGGAACACTTACAAGATCTAATTCTTTGAATAAACGCACAGGTAAATATGGTAAATCTTTAAGATATTTCATTTCCCTATTTTTGTAATTTATTCCATTTAAAATATTTTTATATTTATCACAATTTTCTTCGTGAAATAATGTAAGATTTTGTAAAACTTCTATTAGCCTTTTACTTTTTTCTTCCTCTCTTAAAGAGTAAGGATTATAGTCTAAAAATTCACTCATTTTAATCTCCATTTTTAAAACTGTCAAAAGTTTTTGAGTATAAAATTTTACCACTTTGACTTCTATAAATTTTTCCACAACCGATTTTAAAATACAGTTTTGACAGATGATATTTTGAAGAAATTCCATTTGTTATAGACTCAAAAAAAACATCATCATAATCCCCATCTATAATTATTACTAATTCATCATCAACACCAGTTGCACAACAATCAATATTATAGAAATTTTTCATATAATTTTCCAACTCATCAAGGTTAATTCTATTACCAAAAACTTTCAAAAATCTTTTTTTTCTACCAACAATGTAGTAAAAACCGTCTTCATCAAAATAGGCAAGATCTCCTGTAAAAATTTTGCCAAAATTTTCGTCAGGTTTTGCCAAATCAGTTCGACATTCAGCATATCCCAAAGATGCATTTTCACCAAAATACACCAATTCTCCGACTAGATTAGCTTCAGTTATTTCTTTATCTTCATCATAAATACATATTTTACCATTTGGTATTGCTACACCTATACTACCTATTTTATTAAGTGATTCTTTAAAAGGTAAATAGGATATACGTGCTGTAGCTTCTGTCTGACCATACATAACAACAAATTCTTTTTCATTTTTTAAAGCATAGTCAACATATTTTTTTTGCAATTCTTCGCTTAGACGCCCACCTGCTTGAGTTAAGGTTTTTAGATGTTTTAATTCCATTTTATAAAATCGAAGTTTGTCCAATATTTCATAAGTATATGGTACACCACTTATGGAAGTAGCTTCATATTCTTTTAAAAAGCTCCAAAAATTTTTATCCACAACAGAATAATCATTTAACAATATTGTGGAATTTTTTGCTAAATGGCTATTTATAACAGACAATCCATAAGTATAATTAAATGGTAATGTAGTAATCGGTCTTTCTTCTTGTGTTATATTAAGATATTCCACTATTGATTTCATATTACTCTCAATATTTCTATAACTTAACCTAACAAGTTTAGGACTTGCAGTTGAACCTGATGTACTAAGTAATAAACCTAATGAATTATCCATATCAACTTTTGAAAATTCTGTTTTTAACAAAATATATCCAAAGGCACTATAGACTACTTTATATTTATTAAAATCAAATTCAGAATTTTCTGGTAACCAAATAAAATTCGGAGAATATATCTCTATTAAATTTAGTAACATTTCTTCTGAAATATCACTTCCAAGTAGCAATGGTACAACCTTGTTTGAAATAAAACTTGTATAGCCTATTAATGCACCGATTGTATTTTTACACAAAGAAAAAACTAAACAACG